>NZ_SFBY01000478.1:0-5257 GCF_007095505.1 Microcystis sp. M_QC_C_20170808_M3Col | reverse complement strand
GTTAAAAGTTAAACTTCAAGTTTTTATTCAGGACGAATGTACTGATTAACTAATTTTTTGGGGAAAATTAGTTAACCCATCATTATAACATATAATTAATTTGCAAGAGTTCTAATGAAACTACAAACTTTGACAAAAACTCTGACTATTGCTCTGATTGGTGTAGGAGCTGCCTTGACCTTACAATCACCGAGCCAAGCTCAAACCAGATTCGAGTGTCTTTTACCAGTGACAGGCCCCTATGTAGGAGTTCCCACAACCTATGTCAAAGTCGGCCCTGATGAACGCAAAGCTGTTATTCGTTGGGTTTCTCGTTATTCTAGCGGTTCCGGTTACACTCCCCAGCAACGGTGTCTAGAAGTAACTAGACGATTCAATACCCTTGACGCTCGACCAGGCGGAATTGATATTATTACCACTGGCTATCTCAATAGTCTGCCGGTCATCTATTCCCCTAGTAATGGACGAGAACGGGCAAATAGCAGTAACCTATTATTTACCCTCAAGAGCGGGGAAAACGCAACCGAGAAAATCCAACAGCTATTCGACCTCCGGGAAGGATCCAGCAGCAATCCTTTGTTTGAAAGCTCATCGGATTCTGTCATTGTCCATTTCAACAAATTCCTAGAAAATGCTCCCGTGGAAACAAATCTGGCTACCGGTTCGTCCCCCTCTCCACTGCCGGCGACTTCTCCCGAACAATCGCCCCAAAAACCATCAGGCGGTTCTGTTTGGTAAACTTTTCTAGTTCTATAGATGGGAGCGTAGTGATCAAGTGAGTCGGCCTATAAAAAGAATTTTGGCTGGTGCGGGCGGTTTATTATTGGGACTGTCAACACCTTTGCTTGCTGTCCAAAGCTATGCTCCCGCTCTGGAACCTAACCAGGCCAATGCCCATAGCTCTCAACAACTTTCAGAACAACAGCTGCGTCAGTTAGCCAGAGCAATTACCGTTAAGGTGTTATCAGGGCAAGGCTGGGGTTCGGGCATTTTAGTCGAAAAACAGGGTGCTTCCTACAAAGTCCTCACTAATGACCATGTTTTAGGGCGGTATCGCTCTCAGGGTTGGCAAATACAAACCCCTGACGGCAAGATACATCGGGGGGAGTTGGTCAGAACAGTTCGCTTGAATGATTATGATTTAGGCTTAGTTTCTTTTCGCAGTAGCCAAGTTTATTCTATTGCTGATTTGGCTAATGTTGATGATCTCGCTATCGGAGATCAAGTTTTCGCCGCTGGTTTTCCCTACGATGGCGATCGCCCGACCGAAGAGGGATTTACCTTCACCCTGGGTAAAGTGTCGCTTTTGAGTGATAAATCCTTTTCGGGAGGCTACCAAATCGGCTACACCAATAAGATTAAAAATGGCATGAGTGGCGGACCGCTGCTGAATCGGCAAGGTAAAGTTATTGGTATTAACGGGATTCATGCTTATCCTCTCTGGGGTAAATCCTACGTTTTTGCCGATGGAACAGTGACTTCACCGGCACTGTGGGAACAAATGAGTCGATTAAGTTGGGCGATTCCTATCGGGACTTTTTTACAATCGGGGTCATCTTCTCTATCTGCTTCCAGTCGGCAACGTCCCTCAGTTTCACCCCCATCGCTTCCCACCCATAGAGAACCCACTTTCTCGGAAGATTTTTCTTCTCCATCCCCGTCAACCCCAAGAGAAAAGAATCCCGCTCGCACACCCCTCTGGTAAATTCCACTCAACTGTATTTTTAAACCAGAATGAGCAACAATTTCTTGAAAATTTCCGCCGCCCTAGTTAGTATAGCGGTGTTTGTGATTTCTCCTCAGATTGCTAAGGCATCAACACCTGAGCAGGTAGAAAAAACTGCTGAAAAGATTACCGTTTTAATCCCCTCAGAAGAAGAGGGGGCGAATGGGAAAATTACTTCTAATGGCTCTGGATCAATTATTGCCAAAGAAGGAAGGGTTTATACTGTTCTTACTGCTAGTCATGTAATCTGTAAAGATGCTAGAGATGCCTGCAAGTTCTATTACGATCAACTAAAAATTATTACCTGGGATGGCAAGCAATATCCGCTCGATTACAATAGCATCAAAAAACTACCCGGAGTAGATATAGCTCTCGTGCAGTTTCAGAGCGACCAAAATTATCAATTAGCGACCTTGGGTAACTATCAAGTAGCTGACGAACAATTTATTTTTGCTTCTGGATGGCCTGACCCGAAATTTATCGGCAAGCGGAAACGATTGTTCAATGTGGGGAAAGTGCTGCCCAAGGACATTACACCCTTGCTGAAAATATTTCCTCCGGAGTTGGGGTATGAGATAGTTTATACCAGTGTCACCTATGGGGGCATGAGTGGCGGTCCAGTGTTAGATATCAATGGACGAGTCATTGCGGTTCACGGACAAAATGAAGCCGAAAAAATCGAAAAGGTTCCCGTGCCAATTGGCTTTAGTCTCGCTATTCCCATCACTACTTTTTTGACATTAGCACCCCAGTCTGGCATTCAAGGGCAGATAAATGTCGAAAATTCGCCCCCCAATGCCTTATCTTTCCAAGAAATTGGGGATGAATTATACAAGGCTTTTGAAGTTCCCAATAAGAACGATACTAATCCCCTAAACTGGCTTAATCAAGGTAATAAAATGTGGCGGTTAGGACAATTAGCCCTCGCCTATGCCGCCTATGAAAAAGCCTTGCAACTCGATTCTCAAATCTATCAAGCTTGGCACGGTAAAGGTCTGGTCTTGACCTACTGGAAACGCCCCCAAGAGGCACTCGCTGCCTACGAACAAGCTCTCAAAATTAATCCTAACTCCGATACTGCCAAAAAACTGCGAGACAAGCTCCAACAATCCTTAGGGGGAAGAAATACCCCTCCTGTAACCCCCCCACAACCAACTACCGCGCCCACCGTCGAGCCTTCACCACAGCCCTCTAATCCAAGGAGACTATGGTGAAGTCAGAAGGGAGAATTCTGATTAGCTAATAGTGGCTTCCACCAATTTAGCTAAGGATGCTTGAATTGCTCGTAGTTCTGCGGGAGGATTACGGAGAAACTCTTCGTTACTGGCTAAAATCATCACATTATAGGCCTGCACCGCCGCCAGCAATTTAGCTGGAACTACCTTCTTATCCTTGGTCAGTCTCTCTAAGAGGGCTAATAAGTCTTCAATAACATTTAATGGCGGTGCGCCGGGGACTGCGTAAAGAGCGGCAATGACAGCATTGATATTATTACCCGCCTGAGCATCTCCTGTTAAGATGCTCAGTATCGATTCCTGAACGGCTGGGGGAATCGGCGTACCCGTGGGGGAGGTTAAATTATTATCAGCTAACAGAGTGTTCACAGAAGCGGCCGCCTGATTAACAGATATTTGAGCCGGTTCTCCCCCTTGAAATCCCAATCCCGTGACGGTGGTGGTGGGGATAGTTTGACCGGCAAAATCACTGGTGGAAAGAATTGGTCCGGTGATATCGGATTGGTTGCCGGTTTGCGCCATAACGGGAGAGACTAGGGAATTGGTCAGCAAAACCGCCGCCACTAGGGAAACTTGAAAATTGGTCAACCGTTTCATCAACATGGTCTTTATCCTCATTCAAAAAAACTAAATTAGACAATGTAAAAACCGACTAACGGGGGAAAAAGTAATTGTAGCCGATACTCATGACGAAGCGAGCGCCGTCCCCAGCATTACCTGTTAAATCAGCACCGGCAAGGTTAACCGTCAAGGGGACTTTCGGGAAAGGAATCAGGGAAATACCCGCGTTTAAATCTTGACCCGACCATTCGACAATGGCCGAGACTGGTTCAACAATTCGTAAACCCGCACTAGCAAAGACACCGAGCGAATTTACCCCATCTTCGATGGCTCCTTCCGAGCGAAAACGACCACCACCAACACCCAAGGAGAGCGTCAATTGGCTAAAGGGTTCTTTCGTTGTTTCTGTTAACTGAAAAAATTTGCTTACCACCCCGTAGATACTGCTACTGCCATCTGTCCCACCCCAGTTAATAGCGTTTTCAAATCCTAGGGCTACAGCAAAACTTTCTGGCAGAGAACGGTGAATTTTAAAGCTAAAACTGCCCCGTCCGGCATTATCACCAAAAAGGCTCAAAATCGCCAGAGTTACATCTAAACCGACAATTTTCTGGGGGTCTCCCAAACCACCCCCTAGGGCTAACCCACCATCTGCTTGATTGGTAAAACGGGTTCTCGACTGGAAACCGAAACCACCGAAAATCTGCCCAAAAGTCGCTCCAAAAGCGCTGGGAGTAGAGATACTGCCACTAGGAGTAACCACAAATTCCGCCAGTTTCGCAGAAAGGGTTTGTTGCCTTAATTGCGGTTTCTCAATCAGAAACTCTTGACGTAAACGCTGCAATTCGGGGGAAACATTGGGATCAACGGGGGTAGATGCTTGCGCTTGCCATTTTTCGACTTCTGGCGAGTTATTATCTCCTGCTGGTAAAAGCTGACTCGCTTGCATTGTCCCTAGATTCGCCTTCCATTCTTCTAGGGTTGAAATTGTCCTGGTCTTTTCTGTTGCTAAAGTATCGAGGGAAGATTTCTCTAGTTTATTTTCTAAGGGTGAGGGCAGATTACTATCGGCTAATCCCTCTGTTGTCAAGAAGGAATTGGTTGTCAGAACTCTTTCTCTCTTCTCTAATTCCACGGGGGAATTAATGATAATTTTTTCCTGGGATACCCGAATAGAAGCATCGTCAATGTCTAAGGGAGAAGGAAGGGCCTTCACCCCATCGCAAAGTATGGCTGTCCCCAAACAGGATGCCATGAAAATTCCTCCAGAAAATATCTGTCTCATCTGGTTGTTTCTTTTGGCTTTTTTTAACAACACTCTCAGCTTTCCTCACAGACGAAGTTAATTGGCAAGAATTGTAACTGATTTATTCTTAGATAGCAAGTTATTAAACTTGTTCGTTATCAATCATGGAATCCCCTAGTGCGCCTAATTGAAGTGTAGAATATTTACCACCTCTATTCTTGGCTTCGATGGTTGTGCTGCGTCTCTGTTCACGAATCAAATAGGCGGATTATCGAAAAAATCAGGTCTAAAACCTCGCCTTTTAAGGCGAAAAGTTTTTGGAGCGGGGCATAAATCCCCGTTACAAAAACGGCCTCGGAGCCCCCTGCCTCCTAGGGTTGATTCATTTAAATTAAGTACAGCGGATTTTGAGTCAATAAATTTGACTGAAGATTCTCAAGTTTATCTTTCTCTAACCAAAACGGTTAGTCACAATAACTAATCTTTAAT
>NZ_SFBY01000477.1:0-12628 GCF_007095505.1 Microcystis sp. M_QC_C_20170808_M3Col | reverse complement strand
GGAAAAAGTACCTGAATTTTCCCCCTGATCACTCCCATGCCTGGTACTTTTTGATTGACAAAAAGTCTAAAAGTCTTACCCAACAAGGTTTTTAGATTTATTCAGCAGACCCTAATTAATTTCTAAAAAATCTTGCAATTTTTTTAGATAAGTAGGGGCATCTTCTAACATGGGAAAGTGAGCAGTATTAGCCATCTCCACATACTGGATATTATTATTCAAATCCGCCGCTATTTTGCCCATTTTGGCGGGGATAATAATGTCTTTTTCCCCTGATACTAAAAGAGTTGGTATCTTAATCTCAGCAAATTTACCCGGCATAATTTCCACTGCCTTTTTACTCACAGATGTATAAATTGTGCCTAGGGCGGCCTCGTAATCTGCCGCTAAAAAATCTTCTAAAAAAGCAATTCTTTCTGATTTTGGGATCGATCGATGCAAAAATCTCGCCATAAATAATCGATCGGCAAAAGGTACTTTTAAAAACCAATCATAACGAAACTGTACCACATACTTACCGAATTTATGGAAGGCGGCAAAAGCCGCCTTATTATACTCAAAAATACCATTACAGGTTAAAATTGCTTTGACCACTCTTTCGGGGTACATAGTAATAAAAAAAGTCGCCACCGATGCCCCCATAGAGTGACTATTGAGATAGATTTTTTCAATTTCTAAACTATCTAAAAACAATGCTAAATCAAGGGCATATTCTTCTAAATCGTAGGAAAGATCAAGAGATTTTTCCGGCAATTTAGACCGACCAAAACCCCGCATATCGTACAATAAACAATCAAAGCGATCGCAAATTGCCGCAGCAGTCGAGCGCCAATAGCGTCCCGAACCTCCCCAACCATGAATAAACACCATCACCGGCTTTTTCTGGACAGATTCCGATTGCCGAATCCACTCGTAATAGTGGGGAACACCGCGGACAGTGACTGTTTTATCGATTATTTGAGTTTTCATGATAGATGTCGTCTTCCAGATTATCCCAAATCTTAGCGAGAGCAGTTTCGCTGACTTTTTGCCAGAAGTCCGAGTTTGTCTCCTCTGGGATGAGGGTGACTAAAACCCTAGTACCCTCTGGAATCGGCACGGATTCGAGGAGTTCGATCCGGCCTTCTTTGATGATCGCGGGAACGGTATTGAGCATAGTTAACCTCGATTTTTCCCCTTAAGCGGATTCTTGACTGGGTAAAGAGGAAGGATGAACCAATAGCTCTGCCGTGGAACGTTTTTCCACCATTTCGCGGGTGATTAAACATCGTTTCACGTCCTTGCGCGAGGGCAATTCGTACATGACATCGAGCATTAATTCTTCCACAATACCCCGTAGGGCCCGGGCCCCGGTTTTACGACGATAGGCCTCTTGGGCGATCGCTAGGACGGCATCAGATTTAAACTCTAACTGTACATTGTCCATCTTCAACAGTTTTTGATACTGTTTCACCAAAGCGTTGCGGGGTTGAGTCAGGATAGCGATTAAAGCTTCCTCATCCAGGGGTGACAGGGCTGCTAGGATGGGAATCCGACCGACAAACTCTGGAATCATGCCAAATTTGACTAAATCATCGGGAGTCATTTGTTTTAATAACCCTGCCGCTACCTTATCCTTACTAGCTTGGCCATCTCCCGGTTGAATAAAGCCCATGGATTTTTTACCGAGACGCTGATCGATCACCTTATCTAAACCGACAAACGCCCCACCGCAGATAAACAGGATATTGCTGGTGTCAATCTGAATACAATCCTGATAGGGGTGTTTGCGGCCGCCTTGGGGGGGAACATTGGCGATCGTTCCTTCTAACATTTTCAGTAAAGCTTGCTGCACCCCTTCTCCAGACACATCCCGGGTAATCGAGGTATTTTCGCTCTTACGGGCAATTTTATCGATTTCATCGATGTAGATAATGCCCCGCTGCGCTTCTTCCACGTCCAAATCTGCCACTTGTAACAGACGCAAGAGAATATTTTCCACATCTTCCCCCACATAACCGGCCTCGGTTAAAGTGGTGGCATCGGCGACAGCAAAAGGTACATCGAGGATTTTAGCCAGAGTTTGAGCTAGAAGGGTTTTTCCCGATCCTGTGGGACCAATTAACAGAATATTGGATTTTTGCAGTTCGATGCTATCTTCTGGACTACCGCCACCGGCTTTTTGGGTTTGGATATCTTTGAGGCGTTTGTAATGGTTATAAACGGCCACAGAAAGCACTTTTTTCGCCTCATTTTGACCGATAACGTAGTCATCGAGGTATTTTTTAATCTCTCTTGGTTTGGGAATTTGTTCCCAAGTGGTTTTATTTTGGCCCGATCGCCGTTTGTTGGGACGTTCCTCCACTGGGGCGATCGGACTAGGAGGTTCCATCAATTCCTCATCGAGAATTTCGTTACACAGTTCCACACACTCGTCACAAATATAGACCCCCGGCCCGGCGATTAATTTTCGCACTTGTTCCTGGGATTTGCCGCAAAATGAACACTTGAGGTGGGAGTCGTATTTAGACATAGTTTATTTACAGGGAAGTAACGGGAACGGTAGGATCGGGAAGTTCGGGACGGGAAATCACCAGATCGATTAACCCATATTCTTTGGCTTCGACAGCGGACATGAAAAAGTCCCGTTCGGTGTCGTTGGCGATGCGATCATAGGGTTGACCGGTGTGGTGAGCCAGCATGGTGTTGAGTCTCTGTTTAATATAGAGGATCTCTTTGGCTTGGATGGCGATATCACTAGCTTGACCTTGGGCACCACCGAGGGGTTGGTGAATCATGATCCGGCTACTGGGTAGGGACATCCGTTTACCTGCCGCGCCACCACAAAGCAGGAATGCTCCCATACTAGCGGCTAAACCGAAACAAATTGTCGCCACGTCGGGGCGAATTTGTTGCATGGTGTCGTAGATAGCTAGTCCGGCATAAACGGAACCGCCGGGGGAGTTGATATAGAGTTGGATATCTTTTTCGGGATCTTCTGCCTCCAAGTAGAGGAGTTGGGCAACGATCGAATCAGCGACCTGATCATCGACGGGAGTTCCCAAAAAGACAATTCTCTCGCGCAAGAGTCGAGAATAGATATCAAAAGCCCGTTCACCCATGCCAGACTGTTCGATTACCACGGGTAAAACGTTAGCTAGGGAGTTTCTCCCGGTGTTAGCGTAGATAGCCGGGCGACAATTACTGGTAATTGGGTAGTCAGGTGATCTCGATTCGAGCATAATTTTTTCGGTTCCGCTATCACAATCTTAGGGGTTTTGCTTGGCTGTGGAGCTTTTACTGGCAAATGTTAAGCATCTTTAGCACTTCTGTCCATCCATTATGCCCTAAGTTTTCCTTTGTTGGCAGCAATCAGGGGATGGGGGATGGGGGATGGGGGAATTCAACTAATACCCTAAAACCCCAACACGACTGCTAACTCCTTACGGTTATTCTTCCTCTGCTGCCAACACTTCCACCTCGGCGGCTGCCAAGGCTTCTTCTGTTTCCTCATCCTCCCTTGTTTCTTCCTCTAGGGAACCTTTGGGGACAAGGGTGATAGTAGCTTTTTCTTTCAGCCATTCTAGGGTGTTTTCCGCCAGCATTTCTTCGGTAATTACCGCCTCTAGACGCTGCCTATCTATGTCGCGATCGGACAATTGCGCCATGATTTTAGCGATTTTTTCGGCTACCGCTTCGGGACTGACTTCAATGCCCGCGACTTTAGCCAATTCCTGCACCACGAGAGTCTGTTTCAGACTTTCGATCGCATCGGGACGGGCGTTTTCCCGCAGTTTGGGAATATTATCTTTTGTAAACAACTGGTTGACATCTAGACCCATTTGTTGAAATTCCATGAAGCTTTGGGTCAAAATTTGCGTCACTTCTTTTTCGATCAGGGTCTCCGGTAAATCTAAGGTCGCACCTTTGACAAATTCCTTGGTTAAAGCTTCATAAATGCTGTCTTTGGTTTCCTTTTCCGCTTGTTCTTGGAAGCGTTTCTCTAAACTTGCTCTTAATTCGGCGATTGTCTCCTGATCGCTGACTTCTTGGGCAAAATCGTCGTCAAGCTCCGGTAATTCCTTTGCTTTTAACTCTTTCATCGTAATTGTAAAAATTACCGCTTTTCCTGCCACATCTTCTTTGGGATAATCTTCTGGGAAAGTTAAAGTCATCTCTTTGACTTCTTCCGGTTTCATGCCGATAATTCCTTCCACCATCCCCTCGATAAAGCGTCCTGCTTCCATATCCACCCGCAGATCTTCGCCGTCAATATCCGGGATAGCTTCGCCGGTTTCGGCGGATTTTCCTCGATAATCAACGATCGCCACATCTCCCAGCTGCGCCCCGCGATCTTCCACGGGAACCAATGTCGCTAATTGTTCTTGACGCTCTTTAAACCAATTTTCCACGGATTCGGGATCATAAACGGTTTCTTCGGCAGTAACGCTCAGATTTTCGTAATCTCCGAGAACAATTGTCGGAGCCACATCCACGGAAGCTGAAAAAGTCAAAACTTTACCCGGTTCATAGGCAGCGATCAAATCCTCAAACTTAGACAATAGCTGCGGATTGCCCAGGGACTCGATCCCCTCCTGTTTTAGGGCAGATTCGAGGCAATTTTCAATTAATTCCTCAATTACTGCCGCTTTTACCGCTTTAGTTCCCAATCTTTGCAGAAGAATCTGACGGGGAACCTTACCTGGGCGAAAACCGGGTATATTGGCCGACTTCGCTAAATTCTTTACCACTTTCTCGTGGGTGTTTTTCGTGGTTTCGGCGGGAATTTCAATTTCTAAACCTATCTGACTGGCAGGAAGCTTTTCCTGAATAACTTTCATTGATTTTTCTAGCTCTTACGACAAGGAACGTTTATAATGGGGTGAGCGGCGTTTGCGCCTGCGGTGAATACGTCCCGCTCATGATATTCTAGGGGAATAGCTGTAGTTGCTCCCCAAGCTCTCACAACCTTTTTATTTTAGCGGTCAATGGGGTATATTTAATTTATTCCGTCCTTGGGGCAGTTAAGCCCAATCAGAAAATTTTGCTGATCAAAAGCCGATCAATCCAAGTTTTAGAATAACTCGGTGGACAAAAAAGATTTTTTACTGTAACGATTTCTTCGGATCATTATCATCACCCAACTCGTCAGGAGGTAACACAATTTGAGTCAAAAAGTACGGGTCGCTATTTTAGGAGCCACCGGGGCCGTGGGAACGGAATTACTAGAATTATTAGCTAGTCGTCAATTTCCTCTCGCTAGTCTAAAATTACTCGCTTCCGAGCGTTCTGCTGGAAAAACCCTCAATTTTCGGGGCGAAAGTCTCCTAATCGAAGCGGTAAACGAGCGCTCTTTTCAGGACGTGGATATCGTTCTCGCTTCTGCGGGGGGGTCCACCTCAAAAGCTTGGGCGAAAACTATTGTCGAGTCCGGTGCGACGATTATCGATAACTCCAGCGCTTTTCGCATGAATCCCGAAGTGCCTCTGGTTGTCCCGGAAATTAATCCCGACAGTGTGGACAATCACCGGGGCATTATCGCTAATCCCAACTGTACGACAATTCTTTTAGGAGTGGCGATCTGGCCTCTTCACCAAGTACAGGCGATCGAGCGAGTAGTAGTTTCTACTTATCAGTCCGCTAGTGGTGCTGGAGCGCGAGCGATGGAGGAGGTAAAAGAGCAAGCACAAGCAATTCTTGACAATCGGCAACCTCCGACCAATTCTTTCCCCTATCCCCTCGCTTTTAATCTTTTTCCCCACAATACCCCGATTAATGGTCAAGGGTACTGCGAGGAAGAAATGAAAATGGTGAATGAGACACGCAAGATTTTTGCTTGTCCGGGGTTGCGGGTTAGCGCCACCTGTGTACGGGTTCCCGTCCTGCGGGCCCATTCGGAATCGGTTAACCTAGAATTTAGTCGGCCTTTTTCTGTAGTGAAAGCCAGAGAAATTCTTCAGTCCGCTCCGGGGGTAAAATTAGTGGAAGATTGGGACGCTAATTATTTTCCCATGCCAATTGATGCCACCGGTCGCGATGAAGTATTAGTGGGACGCATTCGTCAAGATATCTCCCATCCTAACGGTCTAGAATTGTGGCTATGCGGCGATCAAATTCGCAAGGGTGCGGCTTTAAATGCTGTACAAATTGCCGAACTTTTAGTCAAGAAAAATCTCGTCGGTTCAAGATTAGCAACAGTTTGATAATTAAGCTATCAGCCATCAGCTAGAGCAAGGCGATGATAATTAGAAAAATAGCTAATTAATCGAATAAGTAAAGTCTGGTTGTTGATGGCTCAAAAACTGATAACTCGATTTGTTAGGCTAAAAGCTTCGATGTACTTAGTTGATAACCTTCTTTTTAGGTAAGTGAGTGGGTGGAATTAAATATAAGATGAACGTAGGTTGGGTTGAAGCATGAAACCCAACGCCTGCATGGGTTACGAAGTGCGTTAACCCATCCTACAAATAATTAATTGTGCCTCCCTACTTAGGAGGATTGCCAGATTCTTTCTTTTGCCTCTTGCAAGAGTGCCTCTTGCCTTCAGAAGCTGATAACTGATAACTGATAACTGATAACTGATCAATGAGTGAAACAACATATTTTGGACGAGTAATTACGGCGATGGTGACACCCTTCACCGTCGAGGGTCAAGTTAATTATGGGATGGTGGAAAAATTGGCCGATTATCTAGTTACTCACGGTAGCGATGGTATAGTGGTCTGTGGGACGACGGGAGAATCACCCACCCTAAGTTGGCAGGAAGAATACGAACTATTTAGTATTGTCAAAAAAGCGGTTAATGGTCGGGGAAAAGTGATCGCGGGGACGGGTTCTAATTGCACTTCCGAAGCGATCGAAGCTACCCAACAGGCTGCTAAACTGGGTTTAGATGGTTCTTTGCAAGTGGTTCCCTACTACAATAAACCACCCCAAGAGGGTTTATACGAGCATTTTCGCACCATTGCCAAAGCTTGTCCCGATCTGCCGGTGATGCTTTATAATATCCCCGGTCGTACGGGTCAAAATATGACCCCGGAAACGATTATTAAACTGGCAGCAGTTGATAATATTATGGCGGTAAAAGAAGCTAGTGGTAATTTAGAACAAACCTGTAAGATTTACTGTCATACCCCTGAAAATTTCGCTATTTATTCCGGCGATGATTTTCTCACCTTACCCCTGATGACCTGTGGTGCGGTGGGGGTGGTCAGTGTTGCTAGTCATCTGGTGGGAGAAGAAATCCAAGGGATGATTCAAGCTTTATTAACCGGAGATGCGGCCAAAGCGATCGAGATTAACTTGAAATTATTTCCCCTGTTTAAAGGTTTATTTTGTGCCACTAATCCAATTCCAATTAAAGCGGCCTTAAATCTAGTCGGTTGGGAAGTGGGGGGATTGCGATCTCCTTTATGTTCCTTAAGTCCCGAACTAGAGGAAGGATTAGCAAAAATTATGCAAGAATTGTCTTTGATTTAGAAAAATACTAGAAAATTTGGCTAACTAAACTAGGATTTTTTCGAGAAATAGGTTATAATATTAATAGCTTAACTAGAAAATAAATATAGTTTATAACGGCTAGAAAGTATTGATATAAGTTAATTTAGCTAGGGTTTGTTCCCCTAGTCAGACTTATTCTAACTATTCATTTTTTGAGATTTCCCGTCCACAAAACCCACCTGAAAAATCACCATAACTTACCATCAAAGGATACCTAATGAATCAAGATAAAACCCAAGCAAAACTAAAGATCATTCCCCTAGGAGGATTACACGAAATCGGCAAAAACACCTGTGTTTTTGAGTACGATGATGAGATTATTCTCCTGGATGCTGGTTTAGCTTTTCCTTCCGATGATATGCACGGGGTCAATGTAGTGCTTCCCGATATGACTTATCTAAGAGAAAATCGCCATAAAATTAAGGGAATGATCGTCACCCACGGTCACGAAGATCATATCGGTGGCATTCCCTACCATCTCAAACAATTTGATGTACCAATTATCTACGGTCCGCGTCTAGCCATGGCCTTATTGCGGGATAAATTGGAAGAAGCAGGATTAGTAAATCGTACCAAATTAGAAACCGTTGCTCCCCGGCAAATGGTGCGTTTAGGTAAATCTTTCATGGTGGAATATATCCGCAATACCCACTCGATCGCCGATAGTTTTTGTGTAGCAATTCACACTCCTTTGGG
Organism: Microcystis sp. M_QC_C_20170808_M3Col; assembly: GCF_007095505.1. Taxonomy (NCBI): domain Bacteria; kingdom Bacillati; phylum Cyanobacteriota; class Cyanophyceae; order Chroococcales; family Microcystaceae; genus Microcystis; species Microcystis sp. M_QC_C_20170808_M3Col. The sequence goes on along the minus strand of NZ_SFBY01000477.1, from coordinate 4,453 downwards.
GGTAGTTATTCACACGGGAGATTTTAAAATTGACCATACTCCTGTGGATGGCGAATTTTTTGATCTACAAAAAATTGCCGAACATGGCGAGAAAGGGGTGCTATGTTTATTGAGTGATTCCACTAATGCGGAAGTACCCGGTTATACTCCTTCGGAAGCTGCCGTTTATCCCGGTTTAGAGCGGGTTTTTAACCAAGCAACGGGACGGATTATGATCACTACCTTTGCTTCCTCGGTGCATCGGATTAATCTGGTGTTGAAATTGGCCCAGAAATTTAACCGGAAAGTAGTGGTAGTGGGTCGATCGATGTTAAATGTCATCGCTCATGCGCGCAATTTGGGGTATATAAAATGTCCCGATGATCTATTTGAACCCTTGAAAGCGACCCGCAATTTAGCCGATGAGAAAATCGTCATTTTAACCACAGGCTCCCAGGGGGAACCTTTAGCGGCCATGACGCGGATTTCTAAGGGTGAACATCCTCATATTCGCGTGCGTCAGGGGGATACAATTGTCTTTTCCGCTAATCCGATTCCGGGTAATACGATCGCTGTGGTCAATACAATTGATCGCCTGATGATGCAGGGTGCTAACGTGGTTTACGGACGCGATAAGGGAATTCACGTTTCCGGCCATGGTTCCCAAGAAGACCATAAATTGATGCTATCTTTGACCCGGCCGAAGTTTTTTGTGCCAGTGCATGGAGAACACCGAATGCTGGTCAAACACGCTCAGATGGCCCAAAGTATGGGGATTCCCGCCGAAAATATGGTGATTGTCAAAAATGGTGACACGATCGAGTTAACTGGCGATCGCATTGCGGTCGGCGCGCCAGTGCCTTCGGGAATCGAGTTAGTCGATCAAGCGGGTGTGGTCCACGAACACATTATGCAGGAAAGACAACAATTAGCCGAAGATGGTGTGATTACGATCGCATCCTTCGTTAACGCTGAGGGACAATTAAGCGCACCCCCAGAGATTAATTTGCGCGGTGTGGTGACAAAAGTGGAAATCCCGCTGCTGAATCAGTTAATTATTCGGGCGATCGAACGCTGTTTAAGCGATCGCATCGGGGAATTTAAAACCGCGACGGGGGCCACGGATTGGGTCGGTTTGCGGGCCGAAATCGAGACGACTTTGCAACGTTTAATCAAACGGGAGTTACAGAGTCAACCCTTAGTGATTTTCCTCCTGCAAGCGGCGGCAACAGAACCAGCGAACAATCGTACTTATCGCCGCCGTCGTCCCGCAGCTACCATGGCCTCCTAATAGCAGTGAGTCGTCAGGGGATAGGGGATAGGGGATAGGGGATAGGAGATAGGAGATAGGAGACAGGTTTTGGGGGTTGGGGTTTTGGGGTTTTGGGGTTTTAGTTCAATTTCCCCACTTCCCCACCTCCCCAATTCATAATTCATAATTCATAATTCCCCCTCCCCCACCTCCCCACTTCATAATTCATAATTCATAATTCATAATTTCCGCACCCCACTTCTCATTGATAACTGATCATGTTGCATCCTGCCGATTTGCGATCGCTGCTGACCGCCGTTGCCAGGGGAGAAATCAACCCGGAGAAAGCCTTAGATAAACTTAAACATCTCCCCTTTGAACCAGTGGAAGACTTCGCTAAAATTGACCATCATCGTCAATTAAGAACGGGATTTCCGGAGGTTATCTGGGGGCCGGGTAAAACCACCGCTCAAATCGCCCAAATTATCGGTGTATTGCGTCAAAATAGTCCCGTGGTTATGGCCACCCGCATTGAAGCAGAGATAGCGGCCCAGCTACAGGAACAGGTAACGGACTTAGTTTATTATCCCTTAGCCCGCATCTGTGCCATTGCCGCAGCTGCCCCAGAAAATCCCCCAAAAGGGATAATTTCCATCCTAACGGCGGGAACTGCCGATATTCCCGTAGCGGAGGAGGCGGCGGTTACTGCTCAATTGTGCGGTTTTTCCGTGCAGCGTCTCTGGGATGTGGGAGTAGCGGGAATTCATCGCCTCTTGAATCATCGCCATCTACTGGATGCCGCCGATGTGTTAATTGTTGTTGCGGGAATGGAAGGAGCCTTACCAAGTGTGGTAGCGGGATTAGTCGATCGCCCGGTGATCGCCGTTCCCACCAGTATCGGTTACGGAACCAGTTTCGGTGGTATTGCTCCTTTGTTAACTATGCTCAATTCCTGCGCGGTCGGTATCGGTGTAGTTAATATCGATAATGGTTTTGGGGCCGCCATGTTAGCTGGCCAAATTTTACGCACGGCGGCCAGATTAGCCTAGATTTTCCTTCAACTCAGGCTGAAGATCCTATACAGTTGGTATAGGGATAAACTACTTTGAAAAAGAAGCCGATATGCACCTAAGTGAAATTACTCATCCCAACCAGTTACATGGTTTATCACTCCGTCAATTAGAAGATATTGCCCGTCAGATTCGCGAAAAACACCTCCAGACGATCGCCGCTACCGGTGGACATTTGGGACCGGGGTTAGGAGTCGTAGAACTAACGATCGCCCTTTACCAAACCCTCGATCTCGATCGCGATAAAGTCCTTTGGGACGTGGGACACCAAGCTTATCCGCACAAACTCCTCACCGGTCGCTATAACGATTTTCACACCCTCCGCCAAAAAAACGGTGTTGCGGGCTATCTAAAACGTTGCGAGAGCAAATTTGACCATTTTGGGGCTGGACACGCCTCTACGAGCATTTCTGCGGGGTTAGGAATGGCTTTAGCCCGGGATGCCAAGGGGGAAGATTTCAAGGTGGTATCGATCATCGGGGATGGCGCTTTAACCGGGGGTATGGCCCTAGAAGCGATTAACCATGCTGGACATTTACCGAACACCAACATCATGGTTATCCTCAACGATAACGAGATGTCCATTTCCCCCAACGTCGGGGCAATTTCCCGCTATCTCAATAAAGTTCGTCTTAGCGAACCCGTCCAGTTTATCGCTGATAATCTCGAGGAACAATTGAAAAATCTACCCTTCTTCGGGGACTCCCTCACTCCGGAAATGGAACGAGTCAAAGAAGGAATGAAACGGTTAGCAGTTCCCAAAGTCGGCGCTGTTATCGAAGAATTGGGCTTTAAATATTTTGGCCCGATTGATGGTCATAATATTCCCGAATTAATCGCCACTTTTAAACAGGCCCATAAGGTCCACGGACCGGTTTTCGTCCACGTTGCCACCGTTAAAGGCAAAGGCTACGAATGGGCCGAAAAAGATCAAGTGGGTTATCATGCCCAAAATCCCTTTAATTTAGCTACGGGTAAACCGATTCCCTCCACTAAACCGAAACCCCCCGCTTATTCCAAAGTTTTCGGGCATACTCTCACTAAATTAGCGGAAAATGACCCGCGCATTATCGGCATCACCGCCGCCATGGCCACCGGGACGGGATTAGACAAATTTCAGGCAAAACTGCCGAAACAGTACATCGATGTGGGTATTGCCGAACAACACGCCGTTACTCTCGCCGGTGGTCTTGCTTGCGAAGGAATGCGCCCGGTTGTCACCATTTACTCTACTTTCCTGCAGCGGGCTTTTGATCAGATTATTCACGATATCTGCATTCAAAATCTACCGGTTTTCTTCTGCATGGACCGGGCCGGTATTGTTGGGGCCGATGGACCGACGCACCAGGGGATGTACGATATCGCCTACCTGCGTTGTATCCCCAATATGACCATTATGGCCCCGAAAGATGAGGCGGAACTGCAAAGAATGGTCGTGACGGGGATTAATCATACCAGCGGCCCCATTGCCATGCGTTACCCCCGGGGCAACGGTTTAGGGGTTCCCCTGATGGAGGAAGGTTGGGAAGCTTTACCCATCGGTAAGGGCGAAATTCTCCGCAGTGGTGATGATATTCTTCTGTTGGGATACGGCACGATGGTTAACACTTCCCTACAGGTGGCTGAAATTCTCAGCGAACACGGTATCGAAGCCACAGTGGTTAATGCTCGTTTTGTCAAGCCCCTTGATACAGAACTTATCTTTCCTCTTGCCCAACGTCTTGGTAAAGTGGTGACTTTGGAAGAAGGTTGTTTGATGGGTGGTTTTGGTTCTGCGGTTTTGGAAGCTTTACAGGATGCTAATATTCTGGTTCCGGTCAAACGTTTCGGGGTTCCTGATAAATTAGTGGACCACGCAAAACCAGAGGAATCCTTCGCTGATTTGGGTTTAACCAGTCCCCAGATTGCCGAACAGGTTTTAGCGGCATTTTTTAGCCAAAAACAAACCGCTAAGGTTGGTTAAAATCTAGAGATTAGCTTGTCCAGTTTTCCCGAAAAATTAGGGAAGACTGGTTTTTTTTGGTCTAGATAAATAAGTAGGGTCTGCTGAATAAATCTAAAAACCTTGTTGGGTAAGACTTTTAGACTTTTTGTCAATCAAAAAGTACCAGGCATGGGAGTGATCAGGGGGAAAATTCAGGTACTTTTTCCC
>NZ_SFBY01000476.1:0-7208 GCF_007095505.1 Microcystis sp. M_QC_C_20170808_M3Col | reverse complement strand
CCCGATAAACTCTCTGGATTGGTTAAAATTTCTACTGCCTGTCCTTGACGATAAATTTCTACTTCTCTAGTTTTTCTATTGATTAACCAACCTAAACGAGTCCCATTATCTAAATATTCCTGCATTTTTTTCCTAGCAGTTTCTATGTTGTCACTAGGAGACATTAATTCAATGACAAAATCGGGAGATAGAGGTAAAAATCTTTCCTTTTGTTGTGGGGTTAAAGCTTGCCATTTTTCCAAAGGTATCCAAGCAGCATCGGGAGAGCGATCGGCCCCATTAGGTAGTTTAAATCCTCCAGAAGAATCAAAAACTACACCTAATTTATTTAGGTTATTCCATAACCATAATTGGGCAGTGATTCCAGCGTTAGAATTACTGGTTTCTCCTCCAGTCGGTGGCATAATAATTAAATCTCCTTTTGGGTTGCGTTCCAAGCGCAAATCTCGGTTATCCTGACAAAGTTGAAAGAACTGTTCATCGCTGAGTTGAAACGAGTTAAATTTAACTTCTACTGTCATTATTATCCCCAACCTACTCTCGTCTAAAATTCATGGTAACGCGCTAGGGCAAGAGATGTTCTTGGATGAAATTAGTGTAAACATCTCCGGCTAAAAAGGCGGGAGTTTCCAGTATTTTACGATGGAAATCAATAGTCGTCGGTACTCCCGTGATCGCACATTCCCGCAGGGCGCGTTTCATGCGTTTAATCGCAGTTTCGCGATTTTCTCCCCAGACAATTAATTTACCGATTAGGGAATCGTAATAGGGGGGGATTTCGTAATCGGTGTAAACGTGGGAATCCATGCGGACACCGGGACCGCCGGGGGGCAGATAACCGCTAATTTTGCCGGGGTGAGGGCGAAAATTGCGATCGGGATCCTCGGCATTAATGCGACACTCGATCGAATGCCCTCTAAATATCACCTGATCTTGCTTAATTTGCAGTTTTTCGCCCTGTGCCACCAGAATTTGTTCTCGGATCAGGTCTATCCCCGTGATCATCTCCGTGACGGGGTGTTCCACCTGAATACGGGTGTTCATTTCCATGAAGTAAAAATTGCCGTGTTTATCGACTAAAAATTCCACAGTTCCCACCCCGACGTAATTAATCGATTTAGCGGCTTTAACGGCGGCATTACCCATTTTTGAGCGTAAATGGGGCGTTAAGAAGGGGCTGGGTGCTTCTTCTAGCAGTTTTTGGTGTCGTCGCTGAATCGAACAGTCTCTTTCTCCTAAATGGATCACGTTACCGTGACTATCGGCCAAAATCTGAAACTCGATATGTCGGGGACATTCGATAAATTTTTCTAGATATACTCCTGAATTGCCAAAAGCCGCTGCTGCTTCCCCTTGGGCGGCTTTTAACATATCACCTAGTTCATCTGCACTCTTGACAAGACGCATCCCACGCCCTCCACCGCCGGCGGTGGCTTTAATCAGGACAGGATAACCGATGTCATCAGCGATACGTTTTGCTTCCGCTTCTGAGGTAATTAAACCACCACTGCCAGGGATAGTGGGAATTCCCGCTTTTTGCATGGTTTTTTTAGCGGTAGATTTATCCCCCATAGCCAGAATAGCGCTGGGAGACGGACCGATAAAAGTTAACTGATGATCGGCACAAATTTCGGCAAAGCGGGCGTTTTCTGCCAAAAAACCGTAACCAGGATGGATCGCCGTGGCGTTGCGTGTTAGGGCAGCCGAGATGATATTAGGGATATTTAAGTAACTTTTGCTGCTTGGGGGCGGACCAATACAAACACTCTCATCGGCCAGTTGAACGTGAAGGGCATGGCGATCGATGGTAGAGTGGACGGCAACGGTTCTAATGCCCAATTCTTCGCAACTATGAAGGATTCTTAAGGCGATTTCCCCGCGATTGGCGATTAATATCTTGGCAAACTGCATTGGACGACCACGAGATCAGGCTGGTGTGATAGGCGACTATTTAGTAGAATATCTGGTTTTGTTACCTTGTGGGGAAGTGGGGAAGTGGGGAAGTGGGGAAGTGGGGAAGTGGGGAAGTGGGGAAGTGGGGAAGTGGGGAAGTGGGGAAGTGGGGAAGTGGGGAAGTTGTCTCATCACCCTATCACCCTATCACCCTATCTCCTGCCTCCTGCCCCCTAACGACTAACGGCTAAAATAACTGACTCGGTCTCCCTCCCCGGTCAAGATTGAAAGCGATAAGCTAGAGTGTGAGGAGTGAAAACTTTTTAATCTCGTTTCGCCCCTAGAGGATAATAGCTCGATGTTGCGAATTATCACAGAGCCATGGTCAGCCAGAACGGAACTGAGACGAATTCGGGAACGGTTCGACGATCCGGAAATTCGGGAAAAAGAATCGCTTGTCCGAGAGATTGTCGAGCAGGTGCGACTTTCTGGCGATCGCTCGTTGGTGGATTACACGGAAAAATTCTACCAACAGTCCCTTAATCTACAACAACTGAAGGTGAGTGGCTCGGAACTCGATGCTGCTTATCAACAGGTGTCGCAGGATTTATTAAATGCGATCGCCGTTGCCTGTCAAAAAATGGAGGCTTTTCATCGTCAGCGTCTTCCCAAAGCTTGGGTACAGTTTCCTGAGGATGGTACGGTTCGGGGGAAACGTTATCAACCGGTTAACAGCGTGGGAATTGTCGTTCCCGATGGGAAACGGGCCTATCTCAGTTTATTGCTCCAACAGGCGATTCCTGCCAAAATAGCGGGGGTTAAACGGATTGTGATGGTATCTCCTGCTGATGAAGATTTACGCATCCATCCGGCGATTTTAGTGGCAGCCCAATCGGTGGGTATTAGTGAGATTTATCGGGTGGCTGGACCACAGGCGATCGCCGCTTTAGCCTACGGTACAAAAACGATCGCTCCCGTGGAGATGATTGCCGGAATAGGTGATTTTTATACTAATTTGGCTAAAAAACTAGTTTCTGACCATGTAAAAATCGATTATCTCTCTATTACTTCTGATTTGGTTATTATTGCCGATAGTCAAGCCAATCCCAGGCAGTTGGCCCTAGATTTATTAGCGCAAGCGGAACAGTATTCCCTAGCGGCAGCGATTTTATTGACGACGGATAAGGCTTTGGCCCTAATAGTACAGGAAGAAGTGCAAAAACAGTTACAGGTACATCCCCAGAGATTGTTAACGGAAAAAGCGATCGCTCATTATGGTTTAATCGTGGTGGTGGAATCATTGGAGAAAGCGATCGAATTATCGAATCTTTTTGCTCCCACCCATTTATCCTTAATGATCGATGAGCCTTGGGAAAAGCTATCTTCTGTGAGACAATCGGGAACTATTCTCCTCGGTTCCACTACTCCAAAAGCGGTGGCTGATTATTTGGGTTGTCCCGTGGGAGTGGAAACTTTTCTCGATTCCGCCACTTTAATCGAATATCCTGCCGATTCTTTCGCCTCCATAGCCCACAATCTGCAAATATTAGCGCAAGCGGAGGGATTTACGACAACGGACGCGGGTATAGAATCCCGAGGTCAGGACAAGACCTAGAAAAACTATAATCTTCTCAAAGCAACGATTGGATCTAATTTAGCGGCACGATGAGCGGGAACAACACCGAAAATTAGACCGATGGCACTGGAAACTCCTAAAGCGAGAATTATCGCAGGGATTGAGACACTGGTGGTTAAAGCGGCAAAAATTCCTGCTAGATACATTCCTTGAATACCGACAAAAATCCCGATCATTCCGCCAGTGGTGGCTAAAATCACCGACTCAATGAGAAATTGACCTTTTATATCCCCTTCTTTGGCTCCCAAAGCCTTTCTTAACCCGATTTCTTGGGTTCTTTCCGTGACTGACACGAGCATAATATTCATTACGCCGATTCCCCCGACAAAAAGGGAAATACTGGCGATCGAGGCTAACATTCTAGTTAAACTATCGTTAGTCTCTTTGGTCATTTCTAAGACTGCGGTTTGAGGGAAAACCTGCACATAATTCTCGTCGCTGACCTGATGACGCATTTGCAGCAGGTTGCTAATCTGAAACTGGGCGGCTTTAATTTGGGCAGAGCTTTTCGCCAAGACAGAAATATGAGTCAGGGGAATGCCATAGATAGCTCTGCGTCCTTGAACCTGATTAGACATAGTAGTTAGGGGAATTAACGCTCGATCGTCCTGATTAGCCTCAAATAAGGAGCCTTTCGCCTGTAAAACTCCAATAACTTGAAAACTAAGATTGCCGATGCGAAGATTTTCGCCGACGGGATTGCGATTACCAAAGAGATTTTTGGCTAATTCCGATCCCAAGACAATCACGCGATTATCCCGTTTCAGGTCAGATTCCATAATAAATCTACCTTTAGATAGTTGACGGTTACGCACGTTTAGGTACTCGGCTCCCACCCCGATCAGGGGGCTATTACTGGTTCTATTACCGAAGGATAAGATTCTTGTACCGCTCAATTCGGGAGAAATGGCGGCAATGGCGGGAACTTGAGCTGCGAGCGCTTGAGCATCTTCGTAGGTGAGAGGCCGGGGATTAGGAATTGTCCGCCGGACATTGCGCGAGGAGGTGGAAACAAATAAAACATTCGGACCGAGGGCTTCAAACTGCTCGAGGGCGACTTTTTGCGCTCCTTCACCCACTCCCACTAGGGCAATGACGGAGGCGTTACCGATAGCAATTCCTAGCATGGTCAGACCACTACGCAGTTTATTGCCCATCAAAGCGGAAAAAGCCATTTTCAGGTTTTCGAGCATTTCCATGGTTAGTTATATTCAGTGGGGAAGTGGGGAGATGGGGAAGTGGGGAGATGGGGAAGTGGGGAGATGGGGAAGTGGGGAGATGGGGAAGTGGGGAGATGGGGAAGTGGGGAGATGGGGAAATTGAACTAAAACCCCAAAACCCCAAAACCCCAACCCCCAACACCTGTCTCCTGTCTCCCGACTACTGACTCCCGACTACTGACTCCTGACTCCTGATTAGCGGGTAGAGATTTGGATCGTTTCCGGTTTGCTTAAATCGCCAGTAATAGTTAAACTGCGCCGATTAGCGTTGAGATGACGGACGATTTTATAGATAGCCTCAACTTGGTCACTAGCGCCGATTTTGGCCGCTAGTGTGGTTAGGTCGAGAGAAGTCCCCGTTTCCCGAACAACTTGCACGATTTTTCTCTGTAAATCCAGAATGGAAGCGGCGGCTTTTTTCCCCGCTTCTACCCCGGGTTGATGGTAGGCGTTAATGTTAACTAAACTAGCATAGAAACTAACGGCCCGTTCGTAGAGGGCGATTAAGGCCCCTACCTGACGAGGAGTAACCTCTGGGATAGTGATAGTGATAGAGTGACGACTGTTTTCGTATAAAGCTTGTCGAGTACCTTGCAGTAATCCTGAGAGGAAATCGCCAGCAGTGGAGCCGGTTTCCACTTCTATCGAATCTCCTTGCCGGTCTTTTAACACTTCAATAAAAGTAGCGAAAAAATTGGGAATACCTTCGCGTAATTGTTGGACGTAGGCGTGTTGGTCGGTGGAACCTTTGTTACCATAGACGGCGATACCTTGGTACACCGTATTGCCATCGAGGTCTTTTTCTTTACCGAGGGACTCCATTACCAATTGTTGCAGATAGCGGCTAAAGAGATAGAGGCTGTCTTTGTAGGGCAGAATCACCATATCTTTCTCTCCCTTGCCATTGCCCTCATGATACCAAGCTAGAGCCAGTAGGGCGCTAGGATTTTTTTTCAGGTTATGGACGCGGGTGGCGATGTCCATTTCTTTGGCCCCAGCTAACATTTCATCAATGTCGATACCCTGCAAAGCGGCTGGGAGAAGACCGACGGCGGATAGTTCTGATGTACGACCACCGACCCAATCCTGCATAGGGAAACGAGTTAGCCAATCTTGGGCGTATTTGTCCAGTTGGCTACCCGGCATAGTGACGGCGACCGCGTGTTGCGGAAAGTCTAAATCTTGTTTTTCGTAAGCGTTGCGGACCTCTAACATTCCGTTTCTCGCTTCGGGAGTGCCGCCGGATTTACTGGTGACGATAACGAGGGTGGTAGCTAAGGGTAAATGGGCTAGGGTGCGATCGATGCCTTTCGGGTCGGTATTATCAATAAAAGCAATCTCTAAGGGGGGAAAATCGGGTGCTAGAGCCGAACCGACGAATTGGGGACCCAAAGCAGACCCCCCGATGCCTACACAGAGAATATGGCTAAATTTTTCTTGATCAGGCGGTTTAATTGCTCCGGAGTGAATTTTCTTGACAAATTCTTTAATCTGTGCTATGGGTTCGGTGATTTCGGCCCGCAATTCCTGGTTAGGAGCGAGTTCAGGAGCGCGCAGCCAGTAGTGGCCGACCATACGCTGTTCGTCGGGATTGGCGATCGCACCCTGTTCTAAAGCTGTCATATCTTGGAAAGCGCGCTCAAATTTTGCTTCTAGACCTTTGAGAAAAGCCTCATCGAAGGGAATCCGACTGACATCGAGATAAAGTTCTAGGTTAGGGTGATAGTATAACCAATCTTGGTAACGTTGCCAGAGTTGCAGATTATCCATAAAAAAAGCGAAATTTTTGTTTAATTACTCGTTTAGGAGAGATAGGATTCTATCCTCTCCAATCATCATACAGGTAGTTTTAGGCTAGAAGATGACGGTTAAGCATATATTAGGGGTTGGCAAAATACTAACAGCGACTGAACTATCCCCTAATTGTTCGGTTTGCTGGTGTTGGCTGTTGATTTTTTAATTAGGGTTTGCTGAATAAATCTAAAAACCTTGTTGGGTAGGACTTTTAGACTATTTGTCAATCAAAAAGTGCCAGCCATTGGAGTGTTCGGGGGGGGAAATTTAGGCACTTTTTCCCTGAAAATTAGGTAATTGAACTCCTGAAAATCGGTAAAACCCTACACCCTACACCCTACACCCCACACCCTGCCCCCAGGAAAAACTTTTTGCCGCAAACCCTATTTAGGGTCTGATGAATAAAGCTAAAAACCTTACAGGAAAGGGCTTTTAGCTTGATTGAGAGCTTCCCAAATGCACTTAAATCTGCGCTTAATCGCTCAAAACCCTTGCATCTCCTCTATCTAGTACTAATGTATCGCAAGATTGAGCAACTGCCAACCTCACCGGAAAACTTCGAGTTTCCCTCGGAGGGGAAATTATCCCCAGACAATCGTTGGGTTATCATGGCCAATCTAATTCCTTGGTCAGAATTTGAAGAAGAATATGCCCAAAACTTCTCA
>NZ_SFBY01000475.1:0-4643 GCF_007095505.1 Microcystis sp. M_QC_C_20170808_M3Col | reverse complement strand
TGATAATTGACCACTGTTACATTTGGTAAATCGAGGAGTTGATCAAAATTTATCCACATAACCCACCTCCTGTTCTGTGTTACTATTATACCATGCTCACACAGAACCTAGAAGAGCCCTGATTTCATCATATAAGTTTAATGTCGCCAAGATACTATTAGTTTTAGCTAAATCAATTTGTTTGTATTTTGCTTGTAGTTTTGCTTTTTCGTCTTCCCAATATTTCAGGTAGTCTATGCGCTCGAAGTCTTTATGAATTCTGGCATCTGGTAAAATAATCGGGAATATTCTTTGATAAAAGTCACCATTTCTAGCAATTTCTACTAATTCAAACATACAGTTTTCTGATTTTAAGTATCTATCGCTGATGACGGCGACGACACATTTCCCCTGTCCAATTTGCCGCATAAAGTTTTTGATGGAGTCTTTATAGGTGGTGTGGGTTTTATCCCGAATAATCTCAATTCCTTTGGCGGCAAAAGCTTGGACGAGTTGATTAGCCATTTCGTTGCTGTCTTCTTGCCAGTTGTAGGAGATGTAAACTTGTTGATTCATGGGTTGGGAGAGGGGGTGATAGTATTTAAGTTTGTTTTGAATTGTGTCTAGTGCTTTTCTAGCTATAGAGAGAGTCTTGCCATTATTTAATGTGACAAAAGCAGGATTTTTCAGGCATTTGATAAGTTCAGTCATCGCTGTTTCTGTGCCAATCTTACCCAAAGCGAAGGCTGCGTTCCCACGAACCTCAAAATAAGAGTCTTCTAAAGCCTTGAGTAACTCCGGAATAGCTGTTTCTGAGCCAATCTTACCCAAAGCCTCGGCTGCCTTCCGACGAACATCCTTATTAGAGTGTTCTAAAGCCTTGAGTAACCCCGGAATAGCTGTTTCTGTGCCAATCTTAGCCAAAGCCTCGGCTGCCTTCCTACGAACATACCAATCAGAGTCTTCTAAAGCCTTGAGTAACTCCGGAATAGCTGTTTCTGTGCCAATCTTAGCCAAAGCCTCGGCTGCCTTCCTACGAACATACCAATCAGAGTCTTCTAAAGCCTTGAGTAATCCCGCAATGGCTGTTTCTGTGCCAATCTTAGCCAAAGCCTCGACTGCCTTCCTACGAACATACTTATCAGAGTGTTCTAAAGCCTTGAGTAATCCCGCAATGGCTGTTTCTGTGCCAATCTTAGCCAAAGCCTCGACTGCCTTCCGACGAACATCCTTATTAGAGTGTTCTAAAGCCTTGAGTAACCCCGCAATGGCTGTTTCTGAGCCAATATTACCCAAAGCCTCGGCTGCCTTCCTACGAACATACTCATCAGAGTCTTCTAAAGCCTTGAGTAACTCCGGAATAGCTGTTTCTGTGCCAATCTTAGCCAAAGCCTCGGCTGCGTCCCAACGAACATCCTTATCAGAGTCTTCTAAAGCCTTGAGTAACTCCGGAATAGCTGTTTCTGTGCCAATCTTAGCCAAAGCCTCGGCTGCCTTCCTACGAACATACCAATCAGAGTGTTCTAAAGCCTTGAGTAACCCCGCAATGGCTGTTTCTGTGCCAATCTTAGCCAAAGCCTCGACTGCCTTCCTACGAACATACTTATCAGAGTGTTCTAAAGCCTTGAGTAACCCCGGAATGGCTGTTTCTGAGCCAATTTTACCCAAAGCCTCGGCTGCGTTCCTACGAACATCTTTATTAGAGTCTTCTAAAGCCTTGAGTAACCCCGCAATGGCTGTTTCTGAGCCAATCTTACCCAAAGCCTCGGCTGCCTTCCTACGAACATCTTTATTAGAGTCTTCTAAAGCCTTGAGTAACCCCGCAATGGCTGTTTCTGAGCCAATCTTACCCAAAGCCTCGGCTGCCTTCCTACGAACAAACCCATCAGAGTCTTCTAAAGCCTTGAGTAACCCCGGAATGGCTATTTCTGAGCCAATTTTACCCAAAGCCTCGGCTGCCTTCCTACGAACATACCAATCAGAGTGTTCTAAAGCCTTGAGTAACCCCGCAATGGCTGTTTCTGTGCCAATATTACCCAAAGCCTTGACTGCGTTCCAACGAACATACTCATCAGAGTCTTCTAAAGCCTTGAGTAACCCCGGAATGGCTGTTTCTGAGCCAATCTTACCCAAAGCGAAGGCTGCGTCCCCACGAACATAATTATCAGAGTGTTCTAAAGCCTTGAGTAACCTCGCAATCGCTGTTTCCGAGCCAATATTACCCAAAGCCTCGGCTGCCTTCCAACGAACATACTTATCAGAGTGTTCTAAAGCCTTGAGTAACTCCGCAATGGCTGTTTCTGAGCCAATCTTAGCCAAAGCCTCGACTGCCTTCCTACGAACATCTTTATTAGAGTCTTCTAAAGCCTTGAGTAACCCCGCAATGGCTGTTTCTGAGCCAATCTTACCCAAAGCCTCGGCTGCGTTCCTACGAACATACTTATCAGAGTCTTCTAAAGCCTTGAGTAACTCATTAACAACTTCATTAGACTTTGTTAGTCCCAATAACTCCACCTTAAACAGTTTCGGTACATCCAACCGCAGCACTAATTCCACTGTCTGCTTTTGAAACTTAAAGTTGACTTCTCCTGCTAACCTCGCTCCTAATTTTAAATCAATCTCTAACCCTAACTTAACCACCCGTTTTGCTTGGGTTTCACTATCCAATAACCCCAACAGCAACGCCATAGGTTCCGTCCATTTGAGATAATTCAAATAGTCCCACTTTAACTGCTCATTACTGAGATGGCGCAAGCACAACTTGTCGCGTAATTCCTCAGCCGTGTAGTATTCTTGAATCAGTTGATGGCGAAAAGCAATTTTCTCATTACCTTCTAGGTGAATTAGATGATATTTCAATAAATCCTCTAACCACTGCTTACTGTAATATTCGGGAAATCCTTTATTTTTGATAAATTTGCTTAATTCTTCCTCTGCTTCTGTTCGGGAAATAGCCACCTGAATCTCAGTTTTTGACTCCCCTTGTGTCATTTTCCAAGCTAACACTTGCAGCAATTCTCGCCACCAATCCCGCGATTCTTGGTAAGTAGGAACATCTGCTTTTAATTTCTTGTTATAAATTCCTGTAAAAATCTGGAAAACTAAGCCTAAATTAGCAGGAATTTTGTTCTCATTATCATCAAAAACTGAACAAAGCATCCACAAAAGCAGAGGAGTTTCTCCCAATTCCTTGAGACGATTTCCCAACTGTTTAAGCATTTCTTCGCCTTTTTCGGGCAAATAGGCCTTGACAAAATCCCGCATCTGTGGTTCGCTCAGGGGGAGCATTTCCAGCTTTTTCTCAATGTTTAAGTCGTCGCTGCCTAAATCCCTTGTCGTGAAAATCATCGGGATTTCTGCATACTGCTGGCGAAAGTTTTTTAATTTCTGTCGTGCAGGATCTGAGGGCAATTCATTGATACCATCAAATAATAATAGTGGTCTAAAATTCTGATTTTCTAACAGCCAACTTTCTAGGGTATTACTATCAATAATTAATTTATGGCGTTTCAGGAATTGTAAAATTAAATCAAGAATTGAGGTTTCATACAAGCGTAATTCGATGAGAATGGGAATTTGAATGATTTTAGCCTGATTTTGTTGATTTGGGCGCAAGCTTTGCGCTTCTTCTAATAACAATCTTGCTAAAGCGGTCGATTTTCCTGAACCGGGACGACCTTTTAAAAGAACATGAACGTGATTAGCGGCATACTTGCGTAAACCATCTAAAACCGTGAATCTTTCGGTTTTTTCTGGTCTTTCTGGTCTTTCTGGCGGGTTTTCCCGTTCTTTTTCAATCGTCTGTACCCACAAATCCCTTAGCAAGGGTGCAGTTTTCGCTGGGCGCGTTTTTCCCTCTACGTCGGTGAGGGTGTAAAATGTCTCCCATTGGGCGTACTTTTCCGAGATAGATTCGAGATAAGGAGTCCAGTCAATCATTGATGCTGTCTGTTAGTTCGAGAAGGAATCCCGATGAAACTCTCTAATATTTTTAATTGTAGGCTAAGAAGATTTGGTCATGACTTACAAGATAGAATCGGAGTTTCTGCATCCCTCTCCTGTCAGACAGGGAAAACCCCATCCGAATATAAACACTCACGCTGCTGTCGTACCTTGTTCCAAGCACTTTAACGTATATCTGGCACGAGTTTTAAGAATTGTTAATTGATCTGTTTTTGCTAACAACTCATCTAACTCCGCTACGTCATCAGCGCAGAGTAAAGATTCTGCATTTCTCGTCACTAAATCATCTAAACGGGTTTGCTCTACCAAGGCTAATTGACAACTTGCCAGCGCCTTTAATTCATCCACACTCAAACCAATCAAACAATCTTCATCGAGTCCTAATGAATTGGCAAATCGAGAATAGGTGTTCCAGTCTAATAAAACCCCGACTCGTTCTCCCTGCTCATTTGTTAAGTATTTTATCAGCTTGGACATATTAGAAACACTTACAATACAATGTAATCCTATTTTAGTAATTAATTCCAGAAAATGCCATTGATCGCCGATAAGGTTATCCTATTTTTGTTTTCCTAATTGTTGGTTTTTCTAAAAAGTTTGTGCGTTACGGCAATATTTAGACCTTGATTTTTTCCCTAAAAACAATGGATTGCCTAACGCACCCTACGTTTATTTCTGTTTTCCTAATTGTTGAGCTTTAT
>NZ_SFBY01000474.1:0-5556 GCF_007095505.1 Microcystis sp. M_QC_C_20170808_M3Col | reverse complement strand
AGACCAGAACAGAGTAAATCTGTTAAGGCAGGTGCGAAACCCCGCAAGGGAAAGAAGCAGAAACCTAAATCGTGAGGTTTGGGAATCACCGTCCGTTTACGGCGGTGAGGATGTCAATTCCTTGACGGTGGCCAGTATTTCCCCTAAATTGAGGGCGAGGGTGGGTTCCCCGCTACCACTGAGAGTGACTATATCCACATCCCAAGGAGCAAAATCCCTTAAATCCCTGCTAATTTGTTCGCTGGTGATAAAAGTTTTTCGTTGCTCGGTTTTTTTGCTCAATTTCTCCTAACTGACAGTAGGCACAGTTAAAGGAACAGGTGGAAACTAAACCAATCGGATCAATGCCCAGGGAACTGCCGAAACGCCAAGAGGCAACCGGACCATATACGGAGCAGAAATAATCATGGCCAGCAGTCATCGAACATACCGAAAAAACACGGAGAGGGAGGGATTCGAACCCTCGGTACGGTCTTACGATTCGTACAACAGATTAGCAATCTGCCGCATTCGACCACTCTGCCACCTCTCCAAGATGACATTATTTTAGTCTAACATGAAAGGCCAATTTTTGGCAAGTAATTTTTGGGCAGTTAATCGCTTAAACGACCATCCTCCATGTTGACAATGCGAACGGCAAAGCCGCGCCAAAGGCGATCGGCGATGTCGAGAATCCGGTTATCGTGGGTGACGAGTAAAATCGTGCAACCTTGTTCTTTTGCCAATTTCTGCATGATTTCCACCACATCGCGCCCGGATTGTTTATCTAAGGCCGCGGTCGGTTCATCCGCGAGGACTAATTTGGGATGACTGACGAGGGCGCGAGCGATCGCAACCCGTTGTTTTTGTCCCCCTGATAGATCATGGGGATAGTAATCAACGCGGTCACCTAAACCTACCGACTCCAAAATTGCCGTGGCTTTTTGATCGAGATCTTGTTCTAAAAACTCCTCGTGCAGTTCCAAAGACATCCTAACGTTTTGTTTCGCTGTCAGGAATTTTAGTAAATTATGTGCTTGAAAAATATAGCCAATTTGTCGGCGAATTTTCAGCATTTTGCCCTTAGCAATTCCTAACATTTCTTGGCCGAGAATTTTTAAACTGCCCTCTTGTGCCGATCGCAAACCTCCCATTAAACTCAATAAAGTAGTTTTCCCCGATCCCGAAGGACCGGTCATAATTACTACTTCCCCCGCTTTAATTTCCAGATCGATATCGTATAAAACCTGTTTTTTTAATTCCCCCGTGCCAAAATAGTGATTTAAGCCTTTAATGGCAATTACGGGTTCGTTAGGGCTAAAATTCCCTAATTCTCGCTCTTTTTGAAAAATCAGCATTGTTTCACCCTTGATAGCTTAGAAAATATCGGCCGGATCTGCTGTCCTTAATTTGCCCATAGCGACAATTCCAGAGGCAATACACATAATAATTGTTAGGATTAAAACTTCGATCGCCCTAGCGGTAGTCATCACTATCGGTAAAAGTGTAGCGGAGGAAGCGAGATGATAAACACCAAGAGAAACGATAAACCCCGGTATATATCCCAAAACCGCTAGTAATAAAGCCTCTTGCATCAAAACCCCGACTAAATACCAATCACCGTAACCCATAGCTTTTAGGGTAGCGTATTCGGGTAAGTGATCGGTGACATCGGAATAGAGAATCTGATAGACAATGACGATACCGACGATAAAACCGACTACTGTACCTAAACCAAAGATAAAACCAATGGCTGTACCATTTGCCCAATAGGTTTTTTCCCTTTCAGCAAATTCTTTTAAAGTAAGGACTATTACTTCATTTTTAGGTAGAAGTGCCTGTAAATTGGCTTTTACTGCCTCTATATTTGCCCCCGGTTGCAGTTTCACCAGTCCTATATCGATTTCGTGGGGTTGGCGTTCGGGAAAGAGCCTTAAAAAGGTAGAATCACTGCTAATGACGTTACCATCGGCAGCAAAGGAGGCACCAAGGGTAAAAATTCCCGCTACCTGGACCTCTTTTCTATTTAACTGAACTGTCAAATCGGGTTTTTTCTGGAGTAAATCGGCAATTGGACCGAATTCTGGTCTTCCTGCTTGATCGTACAAGACGCGATTTAACATCTTCAGATCACTGGATTTTTGATTAACTTCCGGGAGAGTAAAAACCTGTTGACTGGGATCAAAACCAAAGACTAAAGTAGTTCTTTCTAGGGCAGTTTCGGGATTGCGCCACTGGGCAGAAGCAATATAAACTGGGGCTATAGATTGAATGCCCTCGACTCTTTTAGCTTGGTACAAGCGATCGCGAGAGAAACTTTTCACAGCAAAGAGGGTATCAAATTGGGGATTAATCAGGACTAAATCCGCATCGAGGACATAATGGGGTTTAACGGAAGCATCAAATAAGGCATCCCGAAACCCCAACTGCGTGAAAATTAAGAAGTCTGCAAAAGCAATCCCGGCAATAGCCACGATCAAACGGGTTTTCTCTCGTGTCACCTGTAACCAAGATAGGGGCGTTTTTTTGAATAGATGGGTTAGTTTCATTGGGTGTTAGGTGATGGGGGTTGGGGGTTGGGGTGTTGGGGTGTTGGGGTTTTGGGGTTTTGGGGTTTTGGGTGTTGGGGTGTTGGGGTGTTGGGGTGTTGGGGTTTTATTTGAAATTCCCCACTTCCCCACTTCCCCACTTCCCCACTTCCCCACTTCCCCTAAAACCTACTCATTGATAGTTACAGTTACTTGGGAATTGGTTAAACCTGCCACTTTTTGACTGTTTTCGCGATTTAAGGCAATACGGACAGAGATAACTTTGCGATCGAAGTTTTCTCCTGGTTGATTGCTGAATATATTTTGTTGGTCAACTTTTAAAGCAATTAAGCGCACTTTTCCGCTAACTTCGCCCGTAAACGCCGATCCGGTAATCGTGGCAGTTTGTCCCTCGCGAATTTTCCCGATATCGCTTTGATAGATTTCGGCAATTACTTCCATGCGCTCGGTTTCAGCGAGGTCAACAATTCCTTGAGCGCTGATTTGTTCCCCGATCCGGGTATTGACTTTAATCACTTTGCCGGTAATTGGCGATCGAATATAAGCCTGATTTAACTCGGTTTGGGCTTTTTTAACGGCAACTAGGGCAGCATTTACCTCCGCTTGGGCTGCCCGCACATCGACTCCCCGCACTTCCGAGACTTGATTTAAAGTGGATCTGGCCTCTTTGATCTGCTGTTGACCGGTGGATTCAATCCGGGCTAGGGTAGTCTTGGCTTCTTGTATCTCTTGTTGGCCGGTGCGTTCAATTCTTTCTAGGGTAACTTTTGCTTCTGTGAGTTGTTGATTACTGGTTTCTAAATTCAGTCTTTTACTATCAAAACTAGAGGCGGAAATTGCCCCTTCTTGATAGAGTTTTTCGTAGCGATCAAATTCAGCTTTGGCATTGCGATATTCTGCTTCTAATTTGCCAATTGTCGCTTTTTGGGCAGCCCTATCCCCTTCTAATTGCGCTGTTAATCTTTGGATAGTTGTCCGTTGGTTTGCTTGATCTCCTAACCATTGTGCCTCGATTTTCCGCACGTTAGCGGTATTAGCATCGATTTCGCCGACTTTTGCCCCAGCTTTCACCTGTTCTACCTTGGCTGCGGCTACTCTTACCTGTTCTTGTGCCTGTCGCAGGTTATCCTCTAATCTTTCCTGACTTTCGAGAATGGCGATTATTTGTCCCGTTTTGACGCTATCTCCTTCATCGACTAATAATTGCTTGACTCGATCGGAATCAAGCAACATTGGGGCAGATATGCTGATAATTTCTGTCCTTGGTTCAATTCTGCCTAAAGCGGTGATTTTTTGCGGTGCGGGCGACGCAACTACAGGGGTTTTGGTTTCGGGTTTGGGGGCGACTTGGGAAAGGCTATAAAAGGTGGTTATTCCTAATAATCCTGTGCCTAATACTATTAACCCGATAATTAACTTCTGATTGGGTTTCACAAAAGTTTTACCGTTCATAGAATTTCTGTTAGTAATTTTGCAGTTAATAAGCGATTGTTGGGGGTTAACAGTTTTTCTGTAAATAAGTAGTAAGAATTTTACCTAATAATTCCATTTGTTCATCGATCGCAATCTGTTCATTGCACCACAGGCGCTCTAATATCAGTCCATTAATAACGCTGACAACTAACCAAGCTACACTCGGATCGGTAATACCTAAAATCTCGATTACTGCCTGATGATAGCGGCGATCAATGCGCTCAAAAAATTGACTACGACGCAGTTCTTCTCGTCCTTGGTATTGAGAATAATCAATCCATAAGAATAATTGTTTGATGCAGGAATCCTCGCGATTAATCATAAATTTTCCGAGAATTTTTAGCTTTTCTATCAGGGTTTTTCCTCGATCAATCTCGGCTTTAGCTAATAAAACATCCTGCTGGCACATCTCCTCGACTAACTGCTCGAAAAGTGCCGCTTTACTGGGAAAGTAGTGGTATAGCGTTCCCGTGGACACTCCCAATCCTTGCGCTAATTCTCTCGTCGTCATGTCAGCATAGCCTTTCTCGGCAAAGAGTTCGGCACTTTTTAAGAGGAGTTCTTTTCGGTATTGTTCTACGTCTACTATCTTAGGCATAAATTTAATATCGAACGTTCGTTATATTTTAGCTTAACATTACTATAAATGGGGAAATCGGTTGTCCCTTTGCCTGTATGCTAGAAGAAGGGGATAATTCGTTGTTGAGCGAGCTTTTTCGCCAGGATTGACAGTATGGGTAATATTCACGAGCAGTTATTAGAGGAATTAGCCGAAGTGGAGTGGAGTGACTTAATCCCCCATGCTCAAAGGGATGCGCTGATCGTGGTTTCGGATTCCCTCAATTTAATCGAAGTAGCAGAAGCGATCGCCGGTGATCGGGTTGCTCAAGTGCAGAATTGGATCGGGGAAAAACTACTAGAAAAACCGACACAGGAGCAATTAAGCGATTGGAATTCCCATCCCAATAACCTTTTTAATACACTAATCGTGCAACCTTTTGTGTTAATTCAGACCATAGCTTAGATGAAAAAATAGGAATTGTTGAAAAACTTGGATATTCTAGAGTAGTTATGATATATAGCAATTCAATTTGAGACGTGTGTGATAATTTTTGCTTATGGAATCGTGAAACGTTGACTGAGAAAGACTTTTACGACTATTTTGCCGAAGAAACTATCAGTATAGGCTTCGTTTTCACACAGAAACCAGAAGAGCCATAAGTCCTGCCAAGAAATGAAAGAAAAAAGTATCTTCGTTACTTGTTATGGTTCGATAGGGGGGCATAAATCGACTAAATCCTTATCTGGCAAGAGATTTAATTGATTAGTTCGCCCTAGATCAAAAACAATTGACAAAAATCGCCAAATGTTTTTCTCTATAAGGGTTTCATCTCTTATAATCCTGTCCGTTGCATAAGACAAACCGAAGAACCAAATTGGCTCTTCGGTAATTGTTATGCAAATAATTAACTTAAAATAAAATTCGATGAGAGTACCTACGCTCAAAAATAGCTGAAACCCATACAGGCAAAAATTTTAGGCACAAACAGGTTAA
>NZ_SFBY01000473.1:0-9394 GCF_007095505.1 Microcystis sp. M_QC_C_20170808_M3Col | reverse complement strand
GCTGCGATTTTTGCCAATTGTTTTCGATCTAGAACTAGCTAATCAATTAAGTCTCTTGCCAGATAAGGATTTAGTCGATTTATGCCACCCTATTGAACCATACCAAGTAACGAAGAACCGAAACTCTCTCCACCAGACTCACTATAATTAAAAAGGTAGCCTAGCTATGTCGGCAGAATCTAGACATCGGAGCGTACTTGCCAATCGATACCAACTGGTCGAGTTGATCGGTAGCGGTGCCATGGGACAAGTATATCGAGCAGAAGATAAACTATTAGGTAGCGTAACCGTCGCCGTGAAATTACTCTCGCAAACTCTCCTCAACAAAAAAATGCGTGAGCGTTTCGAGCGAGAGGCGACTATTTCGGCACTTTTAAGCGAAAAAAGTATTCATATTGTTAAAGTTCGTGATTATGGTGTAGATGACAAGGAAGTCCCCTTCTACGTCATGGAATTTTTGCAGGGGGAGAGCATGAGTGAAATCATCAAACATCAGCCGCTGCCCCTCCCGCGCTTTTTCAATCTCACCCGTCAGATTTGTTTCGGCTTGGAATGCGCCCATAAGGGTATTATCTTCCAAGGAGAGATGTGTCCGATTATTCACCGGGACATCAAACCAAGCAATATTATGGTGATTCAGGACCCAGGATTAGGGGAATTGGTGAAAATTCTCGATTTTGGCATCGCTAAACTCATCCAATCGGGAGAATCCCAAACCCAATCGTTTATGGGAACCTTAGCCTATTGTTCCCCGGAACAGATGGAAGGTAAAGAACTCGATCATCGTTCCGATATCTACAGTTTTGGGATTATGATGTACGAGATGCTCACGGGAGAAACGCCCGTTTTTCCCGATAATCCCTCCTTTGGCGGTTGGTATGAGGTTCACCACTACGCCGAACCCCGTTCCTTTAATTCTAGCTTGCAATTACCGCCAGAATTAGAACAGTTAATCCTGCGCTGCTTGGCCAAAGCACCCGGCGATCGCCCGCAAAGTGTTACAGATATACTACAACGTCTCGAACGACTTGAACCCCTAGTCAAAAATGAAATAGTCAAAAAAACCGACGATTACACCAGCAAAATCAAAACCCTTAATAATTTAAATCAAACCATTGTTTCTGCTGCTAATGCGAGGGATATCTGTCTCAAGTCCAGTTGGCCCGAGGATAAACCGCACCAAAAAATTGTCTTCTCACGCTGTCTCCGAGCTGCTGACGGCGTTTTTGCCAGTTTATGGGTAATGTTGGCTCGAGAGGATATCGCCGTCCGGGTTGCTAGTGTCCGTTATAATAAATTCCTCTTTTTACCCACACCCCACCCGATGCTTCTCTGGATTACTCTCCTCTATCATCGTCAATGGGGACCGCGCTGGTTGCCCTGTTATTTGGACTTAAAAACCCGCCAAGGTCAAAAAATGACCAAAACCCTCGCCGAAACCGGTCAATACTGGATTTTATTTTTCTCCCTCGAAGGCGGCCTTATCTGTGAAAATGTGATCACCGCTAATATTCCCCCCAATCAATGCCAAATTTTGCGGCAATGGGTGACAGATAGTCAATGGGCCCAGGTTGGCAGCCCACAAATTAGCAAGCGGATGTTAAAACAGAAACTCGAGCAACTTAAACCCCAGATTCTGGGCAAATTAGCCTCAGAATTACCCCCGCAGCCCTAAAAAATTAGGGAGGCATTAACTAAGGCTTGCTGAATAAATCTAAAAACCTTGTTGTATAAGACTTTTAGACCTTTTGTCAATCAAAAAGTACTGGATATGGGAGTGATCGGGGGGAAATTTAGGCACTTTTTCCCTGATAATTGGCCACCTGAAAATGGGTAAAACCCCACACCCCACACCCCACACCCCACACCCTGCCACCACCGAAAAACTTTTTGCCGCAAACCCTAACTAACCGCCCTTTTTATCGATACTATTCACCCAGATTACAGAGGTCGATAGACACGGTAATCAATATTGGGGAAAATATTATCGATTTCCTCGACTTTTTGCAACCAACCGGCATCAATCTTCTCGGATTTCACATCTTCATAGATTTTATTTAACCGCAGCAGGTGGGAACGAGTGCGCCGGACAGCATAGGGAACCATCGTACCGGTTCGCATAATAAACGCCCAATCGGAAGATTGGGCTAATAATAACTCCCGGGCCGCCTGATTTAAAGCCCGTTCCTGCAATTCATCCTCCGCTTCATGATGACTTAATTCAATCATCCGTTCCGTGCCTTTGTGTAGGTGAGGATAGATCCAAGCGTTAGTTTCATTCAGCCAGTATTCATGGAAACCCTTATAACCCCAACTGGATTGGGAAGGACGACAGACCTGCTGATTGGGGTTAGCCCGGAGATAATCGGCTAAATGGGTCATTTGGTAGATATTTTGGTCATACCAAGACTTACGGAACAGAAAATCAATAAACCAGGGTCCCTCATACCACCAGTGACCGAATAACTCGGCATCGTAGGGAGAAACAACAAGGGGAGGACGGCCCATAATTCCGGCTAAACTCTCCACTTGCCGCTCGCGATTATACATAAAATTGCCCGCGTGTTCGGCGGCTTTTTCTTTGGCCCAGTAGGGGTCATAAAGCCCTTTTTCCGATAAACCACCGTCCCGGCTAGTAATTTTGTGGTATTTGATGCCTATATTCTTGCGTTGACCGTTGGGCATGATATAGGGCTTAATATATTCGTATTCCGCTTCCCAGCCCAAATCTTTATAGAATTCCCGATAGACCACATCCCCCGGATAACCAACTTGGGAAGACCAAACCTGTTGAGAAGATTCGTGGTCACGACCGAAAGCAGCCACCCCGGTTTCCGTGAAAATGGGCGCGTAACTGCCGTAACGGGGGCGAGGACGACCGTAGAGAATACCGTGGCCATCGACGAGGAAATAACGAATGCCCGCATCGGCTAACATTCTTTCTACCCCTTCATAGTAGGCACATTCCGGCAACCAAATGCCCTTGGGACGACGACCGAAATTTTCTTCGTAGTGTTGACAGGCCACCTCAATTTGCGCCCAGACCGCTTGCGGGTACATTTTCATCAGGGGCATATAACCGTGAGTCGCACCACAGGTGATAATTTCTAGGTTATTACTGTCAAGGAATTGTTTAAAAGCTTTGACCAGATCTCGATCGTATTTTTCCCAAGTTTGTCGGATACTTTGGAAAGATTCAGCGTAATATTCGGCTAAGTAGCGAATATGGCCATTGTGTTGATTATGGTCGATTTCTTTAGCAATTAATTCTTCTAACTTACCTAAGTGTTCTTCATAACGCTCTTGCAGTAACGGATCCCGCAGCATCGACACCAAAGGCGGAGTCATGCTCATGGTCATTTTAAAATCGATACCGTCCCCCTTGAGACCTTCAAAAACTTGCAGCAGAGGGATGTAGGTTTCTGTGATTGCTTCGTATAACCATTCTTCTTCGAGGACGTAATCGCTTTCGGGATGGCGGACGAAAGGGAGATGAGCGTGGAGAACTAGGGCAACATAGCCAAAAGCCATAGGATTTCTTCTTAGAATTAAGGAATAAAACTTTAAGATTAGGTTGAGTAGATTTTATACTATCTTAAGCTTCTACAATAAAGAATATGATAAAAGTCGATCGATCGTCGATCGATCTCGTCAATCCCTAGGTTTACTAATTTTCCGATGCTCCCATCTAACGAGCCACTGACTGCTTTAGGGAGAGAGACGACAACGCCTCTCTCGATTCAACTTTTGCTGTTTGTTGATGACCGTCCCAGTTCTCAAGAAATTATCCGTCAAATTCAGTCCTATCTCCAGTCTTTAAAGTCTGATTACCCGATTGACCTACAAATCATCGAAATTCGCCAGCAGCCTCATTTAGTCGAACATTTTCGCCTTGTAGCTACCCCCGCCTTGGTCAAAATTGCCCCCGTCCCCCGCCATACCCTCGCGGGCAGTAATCTGGTGGAACAGTTTAAAAAATGGTTGGTACGCTGGCAAAAAGCGATTAAAGAGGAGGTCAAAAATCATCACGCTGAGGATGCACAAGTTCAAGAGGTGGAACATTCGGGCGAACTCATCCGCATCGCCGATGAGGTTTTTCGTCTCAAACAAGAAAAGGAAGAATTATTAGAACAATTAAAATTTAAAGACCAAATTTTGGCTATGTTAGCCCACGATTTACGCAGCCCTCTCACCGCTGCTTCCATCGCTGTGGAAACCCTAGAATTAGCCTATCATCAACCAGATACGGAGCGCAGTCTGCAATTACGAGAACAACTGCACCAACAGGCCCGCAAACAGTTCCGGATTATGAACCGTTTGATTACGGATATTCTGCAAGCTTCTAAGAGCATGGCGGCGCAATTCACTCTCCAACAGAGTAAATTTTATCTCCAATCCCTCTGTCAGGAAATTTTGTCTCAATTTACCGATACTTTTCAGGAAAAGACTTTAATTCTCCAAAGCGATATTCCCCAAGATCTGCCCCCCGTCTATGCTGACGAGGAGTTAATCCGACAGGTGATTATTAATCTCTTGGAGAATGGGATCAAATATACCCCCGCTGGCGGCGCAATTACCCTTTCTGTCCTCCATCGTACTACTCAAAAAGTACAGGTAAGCATCAGTGATACCGGCCCCGGCATTCCCGAAGAAAAACAAGAGCATATTTTTGAGGGTCATGTGCGTCTCAAACGGGATGAGGGTAAAGAAGGTTATGGCATCGGTTTATCGGTCTGTCGCAAGATTATTCGCGCCCACTACGGTCAAATTTGGGTGGATAGTGTCCCCGACCACGGCAGTAGTTTTCACTTCACCCTGCCAGTTTATCGCTAAAATGCTCCGCTAACCAAGCATCAATGTCCCCTATAACTAAGTCGGGGATTTCCCAGGGGAACAGATGGGCCGTATCTGGGTAACATTTCCACCCAGACAGTTTCAGGTTTTCGGCCGTTTCTTGGCTCGAGGCACTGGTAATATGGCGATCCTTTGCCCCCGCCAGAACTAAGCAGGGAATTGTAATTTTGTCAAGAGATTTTAAACAATTGTAACCTTTTTTTAAAGCCCGATTTAAAGCGCGATCGGCAAATGGAGAAGTGCGTAAGTAGGCAGGAACAGCATCTTGAGCGAGATATTGATAGGCGATCGCTTGATGTTGTGAAAAAAGGTACTGAAACAGGGAACGACGAGCAAAAGTATCAATATTCCAACGCCATCCCGGTTTGATCTGATTGAGAATTGCCGCAATCCCCGTCAAAACTAAATCTGTGGTGGTGATAGGAGGATGACTACCCCAAGGCCGCGCGGCCGAGGCCACTAGAATTAAACCAGGAAAGCGCTCCGGATGCCGCAATACTAATTCCAGTGCGATTATACCCCCCAAAGACCAACCGAGAATTAAACATTGCTGGATTTTTTGGCGATCGAGCAGCCCGATTAAATCCTCTAGATGTTCTTCTAGCTGAAAATCGCGGCGATAACGACTTTTACCGTAGCCGCGCAGATCCGGGGCCAGGGTTTGCCAGCGTTGGCAAAAATGATCGGTAAATACAGACATACTCGCTGCCGAACCGGGATGACCGTGCAGACAGAGGAGCGGATAGCCATTACCTTTGATGTTAACGTTTAGATCGATCGACATTGATCAGTTATCAGTTATCAGTTATCAGTTATCAGTTATCAGTTAAGCTAAGACGTATTTAAACCGCTTATTCTTAGATTAGCCGAATCTCATCCAATTCCTTTACTGTTGCAAGAGTGCAAGAGCGCAAGAGTGCCTCGTCTGGCCCAAGCAATTTAAATTACGAACAGCTTAAGCGAGCAGTATTAAATAGGGTTGGCTGAATAAATCTAAAAACCTTGTTGGGTAAGACTTTTAGACCTTTTGTCAATCAAAAAGTACCGGATATGGCAGTGATCGGGGGAAAATTCAGGGACTTTTTCTCTGAAAATTAGGTAATTGACCAGATGAAAATTGGTAAAACCCTACACCCTACACCCCACACCCCACACCCTACCCCCACGAGAAACTTTTTCAGCATACCCTAAATAGCAGTTTCCTACTGTCTTTTCACTGTTCACTGCTTACTGTTTACTGATCACTGATTATTGACTGGGATATATGAGCGATCGAGTCTCTGGTAAGTCATACTAGAGAATGGGAGAGAGTTGGTCTAGAGGTTGCGGGATCATTTTATCAATGATTCCGAGGAAAGTCCGAACTCCCGAAAGACCACACTTGCTGGATAACGTCCAGTGCGCGCGAGCGTGAGGATAGTGCCACAGAAAAATACCGCCCCCTTTTTCAGTGATCAGTAAACAGTAACGAAAGTAAATTCACTGATAACTGATCACTGATTGGGGGTAAGGGTGCAAAGGTGCGGTAAGAGCGCACCAGCAGTATCGAGAGGTACTGGCTCGGTAAACCCCGGTGGGGAGCAAGGTGGAGGGACAAAGGTTGGTCTTTTTCCTGTCCCGTTTTTAGGAACCGCTTGAGGTAATTGGTAACAATTATCCCAGATAGATAACCTCTATTCCGACAAAGGTAAAAGCGATTTTACTGCTGTTGGGAAATACAGAATTCGGCTTATGTCTGACTCTCTCCTTTATCAGTTATCAGTGATCAGTTATCAGTATTCAGGAGTTAGTTATCAGGAGTCAGGAGTCAGTATTCAGGAGATAGGAGATTGCTTTTATTTATTCTCCCCATCCCCCATCCCCCATCCCCCATCCCCCATCCCCCATCTTCCCGCTCCCATGTCCTTAAGTGATCCGCGTCGCCAAAAACAATTAAAAACCCTAGTAGAAAAGCTGGGTTTATCGGCTGATGTCCCCGTCAGGTGGGATTTATTAGATTTAGCTCTAACTCATCCCAGTATTTCCCGTGATAAGAATTATGAACAATTGGAATTTGTGGGCGATTCTGTGGTAAGACTCGTGGCGGCGGAGGTATTGTTAGAAACCTATCCGGAGGCGCTAGTGGGAGAATTTGCCGCCCTGCGATCGATGATGGTTAGCGATCGCACTCTGGCGGAATTTGCGGATCGCTACGGTTTCGAGCGTTATTTGTTGGTATCAAGTAGTACAAGTATTGATCATGCGGGGCGAATTTCGCGACTAGCAGACGCTTTTGAGGCGGTCTTGGGAGCATTATATCTTAGTACACAGACTATGGTTTTAGTGCGTTCTTGGCTAGATGAACCCCTAAGGGAAAAAGCGGCCGAAATTCGTCGAGATCCGGCCCGACAGAATTATAAGGATGCCTTGCAGGAGTGGACACAAGCAACATACAAAAAACTGCCGCAATATTTAGTAAAAGAAATCAATAGTTTAGATCAAGAACGTTTTTGTGCGGAAGTGTGGTTAAATGAGCAGAAATTAGGAGTGGGAACCGGCAGAAGCAAAAAAGCGGCGGAACAGGCAGCGGCTAAATCGGCTTTTCTAGGAGTGGTTAAAGGCTAAATGAAGGTATTTTTGCCTAACGGGCGAATTGCCAGAGGCGAATTTTAAAATCATAATTACCACTAGCCAAATACTGCCCATCGGGACTAAAAGCCAGAGATTCCACCCAGTCGGAATTATTATCAAACCAGGCCAACTGTTTACCCGTCGTCACATCCCATAAACGCACACCGTCATTACTGGCACTAGCGAGAATTTGTCCGTTAGGATGGAGTGCCAGGGAGCGAATTCGGGCTGTATGACCGATGAGGGTAAATAATAACTTATTATTGCTCGTATCCCAGATTTTAATCGTGCGGTCTAAACTACCCGTAATTAAATTTTTACCGTCGGGAGTGTATAAAAGCTTGCTAACCGCTTGGGGATGGGCGGAAAATTTGGATAAAAATTTGCCCTCGCGGATGTCCCAAAAATTTACCTCACCGTTTTCATGTCCACTAGCAAGGGTGACACCATCGGATTTCACCCCTAGGGAATAAACAAAATTACCCACCCAATTTAAACGATAGAGGGGACGGCGGGGAGGTTGCACTGTCCAGAGGCGAATTCCTTCCAAACCACCACTAATTAATGTTTTACCATCGGGAGTAACGGTGAGGGCGAGGACAGTATTACCGTGTTCGAGGGCAATTCCTAAATACTTGCCTTCCACCAGATTCCAAAAATTAATGGAACCATCTAAACCGCTACTAACTAATAATCTTTCGTTGGGACTAATGGCTAAAGCTTTGACGCTGGTTCTTTGGGCGCGAGTTTGGGAAACTTTTTGCCCTGTTTTTACTGACCAAATTCTCAGGAGAGGATCCGTATCACTACCACCAGCGAGAACCAATTGGTTATCGGGGCTGAAAATCACAGCATTAGGGGTGGATTGTTGCCCTTCTAAGGTTTTAGCGAGGGTAAGTCTGCCTAAACCTTCTACTAGGATAGTTTCTGGGGTTTTTTCGCCACTTTCAGCCGCGGGTTTAGGGGGGGCAATAGGACTTTGGGCATGACTAAGCTGATGTTGCCCGATTGTCAGCGTGGTTAAGACACTGACCACAATTGCCCCGACAAGTTTCTCCCCACCCATAAATCGGAATTTCATAAATTTAGTTGAATATTAACAAATGAACGGTGCTATAGATTCTAGCCTTTGAGGGGATTGATTGCCAAGCAAGGTGAGATTTTTGAGCTAAGAAGGTCGATTTTTTTCGTTTTTCAGGGTTGGTAAAGCCACTTGACCCGATTGGGGCGGTAAATAATATCTCGCTGCTTCTTCTTTGTTGATTACCTTAGTTTTTTGGCTCTGTTGCCACCGGGCTAAAATAGCGATCGCCATAATCGTTGCCCCTAAAGATAGCAGTGTCCATCTTTGTCCTACAACCCCGATTATGACATCTACTGCCGCTGCGGTAAAGATAAAGCTAGTTATTGGTTCTTGACGGTAAGCTTTCTTGAGAAAACGCGGCCAGAGGAGATTACTCATCGAAAATTTGGGTCTGAAACCCCGTCGTGAAACGACGGCTTTACTGTTAAATATTAACACATTTACGAAATATATGCTTAAATGTGAGACATGGAAAAAGCCTATTCTTACCGATTTTACCCCACACCAGAACAAGAGTCGCTATTGCGGCGCACTTTGGGCTGTGTAAGATTAGTTTACAATCAAGCTCTCCACGAACGAACACAAGCTTGGTATGAAAGACAAGAAAGAGTAGGATATGCTGAAACTTCTTCAATGCTAACTGATTGGAAAAAACAAGAAGAATTAGAATTTTTAAACGAAGTTAGTTGTGTACCTTTACCACAAGGGTTAAGACACCTACAAACAGCGGTGGTGATTCGGTAGTAGTGATAGCGGCTTAATCCTTTGCTTTGCTGTGCATTATAGTCATGGATAAAATACCAAACAGCTCCAACGTGATTCTCCATTTTTTTAGAGAAAGATAGA
>NZ_SFBY01000472.1:0-8873 GCF_007095505.1 Microcystis sp. M_QC_C_20170808_M3Col | reverse complement strand
AATCGACTAAATCCTTATCTGGCGAGAGATTTAATTGATTAGTTCGCTCTAGATCGAAAACAGTTGACAAAAATCGCAGCAATGTCTCTCTCTATAAGGGTTTCATCCCTTATAACCCTCGTCCATTGCATAACACAAACCGAAGAACCCAAAGAAATTAGTGAAAGCTGTTTGTCAATGTCTTAACCCTTGTTGTAAAGGTACACAGCTTACTTCATTGAGAAAGTCTAATTCTTCTTGCTTTTTCCACTCGGTTAGCATTGAAGACGTTTGAGCATATCCTACTCTTTCTTGTCTTTCATACCAAGCTTGTGTTCTGAGATGGAGAGCTTTATTGTAAACTAATCTTACACAGCCCAAGGTGCGCCGCAATAGCGACTCTTGTTCTGGTGTTGGGTAAAATCGAAACCAATAGGCTTTTTCCATGTCTCACATTTTAGCATATATCGTGTAAATGCGCTAATATTTAACAGTAAAGCCGTCGTTCTACGACGGGGTTTCAGACCCAAATTTTCGATGATTCAGAGTATTTCGTCCTCTTGGTTGTCTGAGTATTCCTCGGCAGTTGCCGCGGGAATTTGCGCTATTTTAGTCTTTTTTGGTTGGTTATGCCTACACTTTAACCTGATCGGCCTAGCTTTCATCCTACTACCGATCGCCTATGTGGTGGGAGGATACGAAAGTACCCAAGCAGGATTAACGACTTTATTCGAGGAAAAAGAACTGGATGTGGACCTCTTAATGATTGTAGCGGCGTTGGGAGCGGCGATTTTGGGACTCTGGGATAGTAATTACTATCTCATCATCGATGGAGCCATTTTAATTCTCATTTTCGCCATTAGTGGCGCATTAGAACAGATTGCCATGGCGAAAACCGATCGCAATATTCGTTCTCTCATGGCTATGACTCCCGATACTGCTAGATTAATCACGGGAGACGGCGAAAAAGAGATTACTATCAAGCAATTACACATCGGTGATACAGTTTTGGTCAAACCGGGTGAATTAATCCCCATTGACGGCATTATTATGGAGGGAAACAGTCCCATCAATCAAGCACCAATTACCGGAGAATCGCTTCCCGTGGATAAAACCATCGGGGAAGAAGTCTTTGCGGGAACTCTCAACGGTTCGGGAGCGCTACGTTTAAAGGTGGAAACTCCCCCCGAAAGTCGCTTAATTGAAAGGGTGATTCGTTTGGTAGAAAAAGCGCAAAATGAATCCCCTCCCTCCCAACAGTTTATCGAAGGTTTCGAGCGGGGTTATGCGAAAATTATCGTGATTTTGGGCTTAATTTTCGGGATTTTACCGCCTTTTTTCTGGGGTTGGACCTGGGAAACCACTATCTATCGGGCCTTAATTTTTCTCGTGGTGGCCTCTCCCTGTGCTTTAATGGCCTCAATTATGCCAGCTTTGTTATCGGGTATCGCTAACGGGGCAAAACAGGGGATTTTATTCAAAAATGGCGCAAGATTGGAGATGATCGGCCGCCTACGAGCGATCGCTTTTGATAAAACCGGCACTCTTACCCTTGGTAAGTTGCAAGTGGTGGAAATTGTCCCCATCCATGCAGTCAGCGAAAATGAGGTGTTAGCGGTGGCTGCATCCCTAGAATCCTGTTCCGAACATCCCATCGCAGAGGCAATTACCAGCACAGCGATCGAACGTGGTATAAATTTCTTCAGTGCTAATCAGGTACAAGCGGTATCGGGACGGGGTATCACGGGAAAAATTGCCGATAAGTCGGTATCTGTGGGCAATTTTGCCTATATTCGTGACCATATTGCTGACCTTGACCAGAATATTTTAGCTATCCGCGAACGTTTACAAAAAGAAGGTAAAACCCTGGTTTGGGTAGTACAGGAGAACCAAATTATCGGTGCGATCGCTGTGGCTGATACCCTTCGTGACTCGGCAGTTAATCTGGTGGAGAAACTAAAAAAGAGCGGTATCGAACATATCGTTTTAATTACGGGTGATAATCAACAAAGTGCCGATAAAGTCGCTAAAAAACTCGGCATTGAGGAGGTTTACGCTGATTTACTGCCCGAAGATAAGTTAAACGTCATCAAAAATCTGCAAGAAAAATATCACACTGTTGCTATGGTGGGGGATGGCATTAATGACGCACCCGCTTTAGCTATGGCTAATGTGGGGATTGCCATGGGAAAAGCTGGTAGTGATGTCGCCTTGGAAACAGCCGATATTATCCTCATGTCCGATAATTTAGCCAAAATTCCCAGCGCGATTAACCTCGGTCGTCGTGCCAATCGCATTGTTAAACAGAATATCACTTTCGCCCTCGCATTTATCGGCATATTGCTAATAGCTAATTTTGCCGGTGATATAACTTTACCTCTAGGTGTCGTCGGTCATGAAGGATCGACGGTATTAGTGACTCTCAGCGGTTTAAGATTGTTGAATTGACACTCCCACCGTCAAGCTGACGCTGTGACGGGGGATTCTTGATTCACAGAAACACGCTTTTCGGTACAAGTACCAACAAGTCTTACAGTTTCTCCCCAAGCTTGAAATTCCGACTGTCCATCGGTATTTGTTGACAGTATTCTCATACCTTCTTCCCTTAAATTCTTGGCGGCGTTTTCATCTCTATCGTGATGACTCTCACATTCTGGTTCACGAATATTGAGAGTCAACAAATCATTTTTAAATCCACAGCAAGAACAGAGTTTTGTACTCGGATAAAACCTGTCAACTTCTACAAGTTTTCCTCCCTCTCTTTCTAGCTTGTAGTCCAAGAAATTAAGCAACATACCAAAACCAGCGTCATGTATTGATTTGGCTAATTTAGTCCTTGCTAACCCTTTAATATTCAGATTCTCTGCTACAACGATTTGGTTTTCATCGCATAACTTTCAAAGAGAGTTTATGAAGAAAATCTTGTCTAGTATTTGCTATCTTTTCGTGAACCTTGGCCACCTCCTTAATGGCTTTTTGGCGATTATTAGACCCCTTGGCTTTACGAGACAATGCTTGTTGTCTCCGCTTTAAACGTTTAGCATATTTTCTGGTAGGTTTGATTGGGTCAATCTTGTAGGTTGTTTCACCATCAAAAACCGTAACTAAAGAAGATAAACCCAGGTCTATCCCTGATATTTTTAGTTTTTCAATGGTTGTTGATTCATCCATTTCAAACAAGATGGCAGCAAAATATTTATCTGTACTGGTTTTAGAAACAGTTACGGATTTAATCTGGCCTTTTATCACTTGAGAAATCTTAGCTTTTACAACACCTAATTTAGGTAGCTTAATTCCCTTATTTCTAATTGAACAACTTTCAGGATAACGGATTGATTGTTTTTTGTGCTTACTTTTAAACTTAGGGAATTTTGTTCTTTTTGAGAAGAAGTTCTTAAAAGCAGATTCTAAGTTTTTCAATGATTGCTGCAAGGTGGCGGCAGTAGCCTCAGCTAACCATTCAAAATCTGGTTGTTTCTTGAGTTGGGTAAGGTCTTTTGCCATGTCACAGTAGGTCATTCCTTTACCAGTCTCTAGGTACTGATTGTTAGTTTTATTTAAGTAGTAATTCCAAACAGAACGAACGCAACCAAAGTTTTTAGCTAGGGCTAGTTCTTGTTCTTTGTTTGGGTATATTCTCACTTTTAAAACATTTAACATCAGCCTGACCTCATCTGTGTTATTTTTTTAATGTAACACTTACAGATTAAATATGTCAAGCTCATACATACCTTGAGAATCAAGACTTTCCCAATAAGGAAACGCTGTCGCGTTAGTTGAGATTCTGGTGGCAATTCATCGTTACGTTAATTTCTGGTATATTTTTGATTAAGGAGAAATTTAACGGGAGTCCTCTTGCTCCATTTAGATAGGGACAAAAATACAGAGAACTATGGGCGAAATCCAGGCAATCCGAGGCACAAAAGATATTTTACCGGCGGAGGTCGGTTACTGGCATTGGTTAGAGGAAACCACTAGCAGAATTTTAGCGACTGCGCTGTATCAAGAGATACGAACTCCTATTTTTGAACAGACGCAACTTTTTGAACGGGGTATCGGGGAAGCGACGGACGTGGTAGGTAAAGAAATGTACACTTTCCTCGATCGCGGTCAACGTTCCCTGACTTTGCGACCAGAAGGAACAGCTGGGGTCGTTCGCGCCTACATTGAACACAAATTACAGGCTGCAGGAGGAGTACAAAGACTCTGGTATAAGGGGCCGATGTTTCGTTATGAACGTCCGCAAGCGGGTAGGCAGCGACAGTTTCATCAAATCGGGGTCGAATTATTGGGAAGTGATGACCCTAGGGCGGATGTGGAAGTAATTACCCTTGCCAGCGAGATATTAAAAGCTGTGGGGCTAGAAAACCTAAAATTAGACCTTAATTCCCTGGGAAATGCCCAAGATAGGCAAAATTATCGTCAGGCCTTGCTAGATTATTTGACTCCCTACAAAGCTGATTTAGACGCAGATTCTCAACAGAGATTAGAAAAAAATCCCCTGCGAATTTTAGACAGTAAGGACGAGAAAACCAAGATTATCTGTGAGAATGCCCCCAGTATTCTTGAACATCTCGGCAGTGATTCTCAAAAGCACTTTGAACGGGTACAATCTTTACTAACCGATTTAGGAGTTATCTATAACCTTAATCCCTGTTTAGTGCGAGGATTGGACTATTACACCCATACGGCCTTTGAAATTCAGTCCGATGATTTAGGCTCTCAAGCGACGGTTTGCGGTGGTGGTCGTTATGATGGTTTAATAGCTCAATTAGGTGGTCTAGACACACCAGCAGTGGGTTGGGCGATCGGTTTAGAACGTCTGATTATATTATTACAACAAAAGCAATCTTTATCTTTTTTGGTTCCCGATTTTTATCTCGTCTCCAAAGGAGAAAAAGCTGAGGAGCGCAGTGTGGTGTTAGCACAGGAATTACGCAGATTGGGGTTTAGCGTCGAGTTGGACTTAAGCGGCAGCGCTTTCGGGAAACAATTTAAACGGGCCGATCGAGCCAAGGCCGTGGGCTGTATAATTTTGGGGGATGCTGAGGCTGAAAATGGCACGGTACAACTGAAATGGATGGCCACCCAAGAACAAATTAGTCTAACCCAAGCGGATTTATTGACACAAGCAAGGGAATTAAAAGCACAAATCTCTCGGCACAAATCCTAAGTTTTAGCGTCATGGGCAAACATTAGGCCTAGGCTAAGATTATGGAATTTATACTGCAAAAACAAGGGGAGAATCACGGACACACAATTTCTACTAATTCCCTAGAAATTGTCTCGGGAAACTATCGTCTCTTGGCCCGTCTGGATTCTCCTTTTGCCCATATTGAAGTGCGTATCGATTACGAATCTCCCGAAAGTAGTGAACGATATACTCATTATTATCGATCGGATGCCGGGGGTTGGCTAGAAATTTTTTCCTATCGAGATTTAGGAATAGGTAGCTGGAAAATTCGCTGTTATGGGGATATTCTGGCAGAATTAGAGGGGCAAGGTTGGCAAGAAACGTTAACTTTAATTGTTACTCCTGTTAAGATCAATTATCTGGCTCAATTAGAACAGTTAATTAAAACCGAAATTGAACCTTTATTGGCACGAGAATCCTCTCCGGAGATGGTAAAATTAGAACTGGCTGATTTAACCAATAATTCTGCCTTTGTTTTTGATTTATGCCTACCAGAGGAAACAATGATTGCTAGAGAAGGGGTAACTCTAGAACTGCCGGAACCTGCTAATATGAAAAAGAGCCTTCAAAGTTTATCTAATCGCAATTCTGCACCCCTACCTCCGAAAATATCTGGTGCTAATTCTCGCCGAAAATCACCGCAACTGCCCCGAATTCCTAAAAATAAATAGGGTTTGCTGCAAAAGTTTGTCGGTGGGATTAGGAGTCGGTCGGGAAAGTCAGAATAAGGAAACTGGTATTTCCGATATAACAATGTCTAACATGACAAACGTGCTACCGTGTTATTATGATCCTCTCGTTCAGGAATAGAGCTACTGAAGATATTTTCAACGGTGAGGATACAAAAAAAGCACGGAAAGTCTGCCCTAGGAATTTATGGAACGTGGCCCAGCGAAAACTAGATTTAGTCGATTCAGCGACCTCCCTAGATGACCTCCGCATTCCACCTAATAATCGTTTAGAGGTTTTAGTCGGTGATCGGCAAGGTCAGTATAGTATCCGAATCAATGATCAGTACCGTATCTGTTTTATCTGGACTGTAAACGGGGCAAAAATGGTTGAAATCGTTGATTATCATTCCAGTTAAAAAAGGAGTATAAGCATGGTTCGCATACCTACCCATAGAAGACCCACCCATCCAGGCCAGATGCTGAAAGAGGAATTTTTGCAGCCGATGGGTATCACACAACGTCAACTCGCCGATGCGATCGGAGTTTCCTACCGGCAAATTAACGAAATCGTCAACGGTCGTCGGGGGATTACCCCTAGCACCGCTTTAAGACTAGCTAAATACTTGCAAGTCGCGCCTGATTTTTGGTTAAATCTTCAAATCCGATTGGATTTGTTTGACATTAAACAAAAAGAGAGCGAGCAAATTGAAAAAATTCTTCCGTCCCCTACAACAGTAATTATGAGCGAGGGAGGGAGTTAATCAGACTCTTAAAAACTGATTTGGTGTTAGCTAGGGTTTAACCTTTCTTTAATCTAGTGAGGCAGCAACTTAAACCTAAGATTTTTTCAAGAACTTCTGACGAACTCGCGAGATTAATAGGTCTAATTCCGGTAACTTCAATAACATCGCACCGAGAAGGAATAAACCCACCGCTACCGTCGAAGCAAAACCTAACTGTAATAATTGTAGGAAAATATTACCAGCACCAAAAATCTTTTCCCAACCCCAACTAGCACCCCAACTAGCAACACCAGAAAGCATTGTAATTACCGTTAATCCCAACAAGGATAAACCCCATTCTCCTAGAGGTAAACCCCCTAAACGACGATTTAAAATCACCGTAAAAATGCCCAGAGAAAGGATATTAACCCCCACGGTGGCTAAAACAATCCCCGGAGTACCAAAAGGTTTATACAAGAGGAAATCCAGCACACCATTAAGAAAAATATTCACCATACTCACCTTAAAGGGAGTGTCGCCATCCCCCAAAGCATAGAACACTCGTACTAGGACATCGCGGCCGAGATAGAAAAACATCCCGAAACCGTAGGCCATTAATACGGGAACCACCTGTTCCGAGGCAGCCAGATTAAAGGCACCCCGTTGATAGATAACCCGCACTACCGGGAAAGCGAGGGCGATAAAGATAGCGGTGAAGGGTAACATGGTTAAAGCCGTCAATAATAAACCCTGACGGATTCTTTGCTTCAATTCTCCCCAATTTTCCGGTTCCGTCAGTCGAGAAAATATCGGCATAAACGGCACGAGAATCATGTTAGACATGATGCCCAAGGGCGTGAGAACGATAAAACTGGCGTAACGCATAGAAGCGGCGGCATTTTCGATAAAAGAAGCGAAAAAGAGGTCAGTATAAACGTTAATATGCAACATTCCCGAAGATAGGGTCGCCGGAATCATCACCTGCAACACATCCGACACCCCCGGAATCCGCCAATCCCAACGAAATGTTAATTTTCCTAAACCTGACTTGACTTGTGCGCCCACTTGTGCTAACCATTGCCAGAGCGCCCCGACGAGAGTACCCCCGGCGAGGACAAAACCCCCTAGTTGAATATATTGCGGCTGATCAATGCGATCGCCAAGCAACCAGGCCAGCAAACCCACCCCGAAAATCACCGCCACACTGGAAAAAAGCGGACTGAGACTCGGTAGCCAGTATTGGTCCGCCGCGTTGAGAGTACCGAAACCGATGCCGATTAAACCGGCTAAAACCGCCATGGGGGCCATAATTTGCAGTTGTTGAATGGCCATGCCACGGGTGGCGGCATCTAAACCGGGAGCGAGAACATCGATAAAAATATTGGCAAAAACGATTAAAAAGACGGTGACAGCTAATAAAATGGCACTGACTAGGGTGGTGACAGTCTCGACAATCGGTGCGGACTCGGATTTATCTCTTTTGGCCAAAACACTGACCAAAGCGCTGTGAAAGGGGCCGTTAATACCACCGAGGAGAATTAACAGAAAACCGGGGATAACGTAGGCAAAAGCGTAGGCGTTCACCACCGGCCCAACACCGTAGGCAGCGGCGATTACCTGTTCGCGGACCAAACCAAAAACCTTACTGATTAAGGTGGCAACGGCGACAATTCCGGCAATACCGGCCAAGGAACGGGTAGCTTTCTTAGTAATGATGACACCTCGAAAGAAAACAACTGCATTGATTGATTCTACCCGTTTCTGTGTTCCCGCAGAAAAGCGATCGCTAGTGGGAAAATTTAATTTGACTGGAGCGTATAACACCCATTTCCCCACACACATCCCTAGAGAGTGTTTCTCATAAAGATGAAGTATAAACTAATTCGGTATCGACGATCGACTCCTACTAGTGGTCTGTCAAGTTAAAATTGACGGATATAATTGGGTTAATTTGATGCGAGCATCTTCGGTAGTAAACTGCCAATCAACAGGAGAAGAAGTTTGATTTCTTTGTTGTTCCCACGCCTCTACTTCTTGGATTAAAGTCTCTTTGGAAGAAATACGTCGGTTGAGGCATTGTCTATTTAAAACACTGAACTCAATCGGAACCCCGTCACGCACCAGAGGGATAGAGCGAACTCATGAAAACCGACACGATTTTCTACCGACTTTTTCAAACCTTTCCAGGTCTTCTGTTTGAGTTAATCGACTTTCCCGGCGAATTAGCCAATTTCTATCGATTTTCCTCCGTAGAGGTGAAACAATTATCCTTTCGCATCGATGGAGTCTTTCTACCAGAACGGGAAG
>NZ_SFBY01000471.1:0-6231 GCF_007095505.1 Microcystis sp. M_QC_C_20170808_M3Col | reverse complement strand
CAAGTGATATTCTAGTAGGTTCGGTTCAGACATAATCGTGTAAGACCTAAGTAAGGGAAACCAGAAAGGGCTGTGATTAGCTCAAGAATCCTCACGCCTTTAGGCCCAGGAGTGTCAAACTGGAAGCAGATCGAAATTATACTTGTAACCATTCTATTTATCATGACACCGAACCCTGCCTTTTCCATGGACGATTTTGCCAAAGCTCTTGATCAATACGATTATCAATTTGAAAAAGGGCAGATCGTGCGCGGGAGAGTCGATCAACACACCTCCGATGGAGCATTCATCGATATTGGCGGCAAATCCTCCGCTTTTATTTCTTTAAGGGAAATTTCCCTGGAAAATGTTCCTTCCATTGCCGAAGCTTTACCCATAGATGCAGAATTCGATTTTCTGATTACCCGTGGACAGGATGCGGAAGGACAAGTTACCCTGTCTCTGCGGCAATTATTACTGCAAAAAGCTTGGGAAAATGTCAGGGAAATCTCTGAAAGTGGCAAGTCGGTGCAGCTGCGCGTCACGGGGGTGAATAAGGGGGGAGTGACGGGAGAAGTGGAGGGATTAAAAGGATTTATCCCTCGCTCCCATTTAATAGAAAAAAGTGATTTAGATTCCCTGATCGGACAACTTTTAACCGCAACTTTTATTCAAATCGATCAAGAAAATAATAAATTAGTTTTATCTCAGCGAGAAATTGCTCGCGCTAACGCTATCAGTCAATTAGCTGTGGGTAAATTATTAAGTGGCACTGTGGTTAAATTACAACCCTACGGTGTCTTTGTCGATTGTGGTGGAGTGACGGGATTACTCCATGCTAAACAGGTGACGGGAGCCTCTTTTAATTCTCCCATGACTTTCTTTAAGGTTGGTCAAGCAATTAAAGTGGTAGTCGCGGAAATTGACGAATATAAAAATCGCATTTCCCTATCCACAAAAATCCTCGAAGCACACCCCGGCGAAATTCTCGAAAACTTTGCAGAAGTCATGGAAACAGCAGCAGAAAGATTAAAACAAGCTCAGGGAAAAACACCCGAAAGTTAGCGTAGGGTGGGTTAGGCGACAATAATTTAGATATTTTACCACCTATTTAGTATTCGCCGTAACCCACCATCAGTTATCAGGTGAATTTGTCTCCTCTCTCCTGTCTCCTTTTTACTTGACCAAGATGTTTCAAGATCGGATAGCAATTTTAGGGACTATGCACGGAAAAGAGCGGGTAATAGCGCCGATTTTAGCGCAAGAAATAGGTCTTAAGGTGATTGTACCCGATA
Source organism: Microcystis sp. M_QC_C_20170808_M3Col (assembly GCF_007095505.1). Taxonomy (NCBI): domain Bacteria; kingdom Bacillati; phylum Cyanobacteriota; class Cyanophyceae; order Chroococcales; family Microcystaceae; genus Microcystis; species Microcystis sp. M_QC_C_20170808_M3Col. The sequence goes on along the minus strand of NZ_SFBY01000471.1, from coordinate 4,957 downwards.
ATTTTGATACCGATCGCTTTGGCACTTTTACCCGGGATATTAAGCGCATCGGGACACAAATTGAAACCGCTCGCAGGAAGGCACAACAAGCGATCGAGATTTCGGGATACGATATCGGAATTGCTAGTGAGGGTAGTTTTTATCCCTATCCCAACTTGCCGTTAGTTTCCTGTAATCGTGAATTGATTTTATTGTTCGATCAAGTCCATAATCTAGAAATAATTGGTCAAGCAATAGTCACGGAAACTAATCACGCTCACCAAACTGTAACTAATCTAGCAGATGCTTTAGAATTTGCCGAAAAAATAGGGTTTCCTAGTCATGGTTTAGTGGTGATGTTTGATAAAAATTCTCTCGACTCCGAGAATATTTTTAAGGGAATTACCGACCGGAAAAATTTAGTCAAAATTGTTGAAGATATTCTTGACAAAAACGGCAAAGTACACCTAGAAACCGATATGCGCGCTATGCACAATCCCACGCGCATGAAAGCAATTGTTGCTGCGACAGCAAATCTGGTTCAGAAACTTAATCAATTATGTCCTAATTGTGGTTGTCCGGGGTTTGATATTATCGAAATAACATCGGGTTTACCCTGTGGTTTATGTCACTTTCCCACCTCTTTAATTAAACTGGAACTATACGGTTGTCAAAGGTGTGATTATCGAGAGGAAAAACTCTTTCCCAACGGTCAAAAAACCGCCGATCCGATGTATTGTGAATATTGTAATCCTTAAAGATAGCTTTTCTATGGACTGTGTGGAAACGAGGTCTATACTGATAGAATATCCGCAAAATAGTCCTAAAAGTCTTGCCAAATAAGCACTTCAGGATTACATAAGCAAAAATTATCACACAAAGTCGAGAAGAGCCAGAATTTTAGAACCAGAAGTAATGGATGATCGGGAAGAAGCGCTCGAATATGATGCCATGGACTTCACCGAAGTTAATACTAATTTCGCTAAAGAAGCCGTACAATTGGCCGGTATTAATGCTAGGGTGTTAGATGTAGGAACCGGTACTGCACGCATTCCGATTATGATCAGTCAACTACGTCCCCAATGGCAAATTATCGCTATTGATCTGGCCGATTCTATGTTAGAAATTGGTCAAAAAAATATCCTTAATGCTAACTGTCAAGAACAGATCAAATTGGAGAAAGTTGATGGAAAAAATCTTCCCTACCAATCCGAGCAATTTGATTTAGTTATTTCTAATAGTTTAATCCATCATCTCGAAAATCCTCTGCCTTTTTTACGGGAAATTAAGCGAGTTTTAAAACCTCATGGGGGCATTTTTTTAAGAGATTTATTCCGTCCCGATTCCGAGGAAATAATCAAGGGGATGGTGAGGGAAATCGATCCTAATTTTTCTCCCCGACAAGCGCAACTATTTCAAGACTCGTTGCGAGCGGCTTTTACCCTAGCAGAAATCGCAGATTTAATCCAGCAGTCGGGCTTAGAAAATGTTAAAATTTATCAGTCTTCCGAACGTCATTGGACAGCTATAAAAACGAGTAAAAACTAATCAATAAATAAGGGGAAAAGCGAGTTATGAAAGTTGGACTTTTGGGAACGGGATTAATGGGAACGCCAATGGTAGAAAGATTATTAAATCAGAAAATTCCTGTTATTGCCTATAATCGCACCTTAGAAAAATTGACACCTTTACAGCAGTTGGGAGCCAAAACAGTTAGCTCTCCTGAGCAAGTAATTCAAGAGGCAGATTGTCTGATTTTAATGTTAACTAATGCTGCCGCTATCCAAGAGGTTTTAGGATTAAATTCCGAGCAATCCAACTTCAATAATCGTACTATTATCCAGATGGGAACCATTGCTCCTTCTGAAAGTAAACAACTGCGAGATCAAATTGTTGCTAAAGGGGGAGAATATCTAGAAGCACCCGTGTTAGGAAGTATTCCCGAAGCTAAAAAGGGGACTCTCTTAGTTATGGTGGGAGCAACGGAGAAACAGTTCCATCAATGGTCAAATTTATTAGCACATTTTGGTCAAGAACCGATGTTAATCGGGGAAGTGGGAACCGCCGCGGCGTTAAAATTAGCTTTAAATCAATTAATTGCCGCTCTAACCAGTGCTTTTGCTTTGAGTTTAGCTTTTTTATCCCAGCAAGGAGTAGAGCTAGAAAAGTTCATGACTATCCTGCGTCAAAGTGCCTTATATGCGCCTACTTTTGACAAAAAATTAACCAGAATGTTAGAGAAAAATTATGCTAACCCTAATTTTCCCACTAAACATTTACTCAAAGATGTCAATCTCTTTTTAGAGGAATCGGAGAGGTTAGATTTAACCACTTTTCCCCTAACAGGAGTACAGCGCCTTCTTGAAAAAGCTTTAGAAATGGGATTCGCAGAACAAGATTATTCAGCTTTATACGGGGCGCTGAAAAAAGAATTATAAACCGCTTGCCAACATCAAAAAGACTCTCTTTGGTTTGTCTAGTCGGACAAAAGTAAACATTCGACCTCTTGTAAAAATCAAAAATTGTTGTTAGAGTTAGGAGTCAGTAGCCAGTAGTCAGTAGTCAGGAGAATTAAGAATGAATAATAATCAATTAAATGGTCTATTTACAAATTTTAGGCAATTTAATCCTTATTTTTGAGGCTTATTATTAAGATAACTGCAATACTTACTTTACTGATAGGAAAAAAAACGGTAAAAGGCTTTAAATTTTCCTTAAGCTTTGTTGAGGTAGCCAGAAGAGGGGGTTAGAGTAGGAAGTGATGGAATTTTGGGCATATTTTTCTATGACGCTGACTGAATTTGGATTATTAGCGGGTTTACTTGCCCCCGGTATTCTACTCTCGATTTTGGTGATGGTGAGTTTTGCCAAAGGGGGCTAAAAACTGATAGAGACACCGATCAAAGTGTCTCTATCTTGGGTGAAGATTAATCTATTTTTGGTTTTTTGCCCAATTTAATTGATTCTGTAGCTAACAAAATTGATTCTAAATGATGGCGCTTCTCCACTTGACCGAGGAAATAACCTGTCATCATCGCTGAAGCGAGAAGATTAGCCAAATTCTCGCGGTCGGTGGTAATTTGTACCGCAAAATCCTCCGGGGGCAACATTCCCACCAATCCCTTGACATTTTGCGAGATAATATCTTTAATTTCGCTACTGACCGATTGGGCTATTCTCTCAAGGGTTTCAGGATGCTGCTGCTGGAGATACTGCATCAAACAGTTATCATTTTGTTCTTCGGTTTCCCAGGGAAAAAAATCAGGATTAAAAGTCATCAGAACTCCCACGCTGTAGTGGTTATTAGATTTAGGTTAACAAATCGCTCTTCTCGATTGCCCGAAGTCACCCCCATCTTCTTCAAGTTTAGCTCAGTGATTCAGAAACATTCACCCCTAATATACCCTCTCTCTCCTTATTCCTGATCGGTAGGTTCCAGAATACCCTGTTCCCTAAGATTGTCAACCTCGAAATATTGATGAAATTTATCGGTTACTTCTAACCAGTAGGATCTGCCTTCGTTTTGCTTGCGTTTTCTCACAAATCCTCGTTCTACCAAGTCCTGAACCTGTTGATAGGCCGTACTGCCTCGTAAATTAATTAAATCCGCTTGTAAAATCGGTTCTTTTAGTGCGATCGCTGCCAAAGTACGGAGGGTTCCCGTACCTAATTCGGCCGGGATCAGGTCTTCGATCAAATTCTGATAAGCTGACCGCAATTGTAAACTATAACCGAGGGGGGTTTCCACCACTGCCAAGGCACTATCCCGGTGGGCATAATCGGACATTAATTCGATCATGGCATCTTCCACCGTCAAGCGATCGCTGTTAGTTAATGTCACCATCTCGGTTAAGGGGACAGGCTGCCCTTTTAGATAAAGTATCGCTTCTAGACGGGTAGCTAGTCTGATCTCCTGGTGGGGTTCCGCGCTCAATCTCGACTACCTAAGTTTAGACAATGATTTGATATTCTACTAGAAGACGAACGAGAAAATTATGGAAACTTTTTGGAGTCAGGTTTTAGACTTTTGTTATCAGGCTACCGGCCAGGTGGGCGATCGCTTACTGGCTGATTTTGGCAAATTACAGGCCACCAATAAAGCAGACGGGACTTTAGTGACGGCTGCCGACCGTTGGTCCGATGGCCAATTGCGATCGCTAATTGCCAGCACTTTCCAGGATCATGGAGTCTTAACCGAGGAAACTACCCATATTTTCCCGGAGCAAGAATGGTGTTGGGTAGTGGATCCGATCGACGGCACAACTAATTTTACTCGCGGTGTTCCCATCTGGGGCATTTCCCTAGGACTTCTCTACCGAGGGACTCCCGTGTTCGGATTTGTTTATCTCCCCTGCCTTAAACAGGCCTATTATGGTTATTGGTGCGGTGAGACGGGTTTAACCGGTCCGGTGGGGGCCTACCGCAACGGTCAACCGATTCACACCAGCGACGATTTTCCTAGCAAAAATCATCTGTTTAATCTCTGCGCTCGTAGCACAGATGTACTGAAAAATCCCTTTCCCTGCAAAGTGCGGATGATAGGAGTGGCTAGTTATAATCTGCTTTTGGTTGCCGATGGCACAGTCTTGGGAGGAGTGGAAGCAACCCCAAAAGTCTGGGATATTGCCGCGGTTTGGGCAATTCTACAGGCTGCGGACGGAGTATTTATCTCTTTAGGAGAAAAGATTTTTCCCTTGCGGGTAGGGGAAAATTATCGGGATCGATCCTATCCCTGTTTAGCCGTGGCTCGATCGAATTTAGCGCCGGTTTTCTTGCCTTTAGTCGGTTTTCTCAAGGATGTTGCTTGAATGGAGAATTGCTCAGGTTAGAATAGCTGCATTTATTGGTTTTATCTCTATTTAGGGTTTGCTGAATAAAGCTAAAAACCTTACAGGAAAGGGCTTTTAGCTTGATTGAGAGTCGCTCAGGTGCCCCTGAATCTGCTAAAATTACTCAAAACCCTTGCATCTTCTCTCCT
>NZ_SFBY01000470.1:0-3119 GCF_007095505.1 Microcystis sp. M_QC_C_20170808_M3Col | reverse complement strand
TTTCCCAGCACTTTAGCCTGATTTTGAATATAGTAGGCATTGTCAGGTTCTGCTCCTCGTTCTAAATCTTCCCTAGCTAGAGTTGTGGAACCCATACTTTTAATTTTTAAACCCAATTCTACCACCAAAATCCGAATAAATAATCCGATTAATTCTCGGTAAAACTCGTGTTCTTCTAGGGGCATAGTAATTTCTAAAGTACCACGATCATAAAATAAATGGGCGCGATTATTTTCCCCTAGCGCCTGTAAAATTTGCTGATAGGATAGCCAATTGAGATGATAAAAAGTAACCCGTCTTTCTGCCCGGATTTCGCTAGTATTTAACTCCAGAGGAACTGTCACCATAACTGCCCCGAAAAGCGAAATTTATGCCCAAAAAAGGGGGTTGATTCACCCCCTGATCATCTTATTAAACCAGTGCTGGAACTTGGGGCCAACGCCCGATCGTCTTACCAATGACCGCTAACTCCTGAGTTAATCGATCGAACCGGTCGGGGGTCAAGGATTGCGGCCCATCAGATAGGGCCTTCGCCGGGTTAGGATGTACCTCGATCATCAAGGAATCGGCCCCGGCTGCCAGGGAAGCCATGGCCATGGTCGGGACATATTCCCATTTACCCGTACCGTGGCTAGGATCGATCATGATCGGCAGGTGAGTTAAAGTTCTTAAAACGGGAATACAGGATAAATCTAGGGTATTGCGAGTATATTTACTGTCAAAGGTGCGGATACCGCGTTCGCAGAGAATGACACTGCTATTTCCTGCCGCGAGGATATATTCTGCCGCCATCAACCAATCTTCAATAGTGGCCGCCATGCCGCGCTTGAGTAGGACCGGTTTCGGTTGCGCCCCAACTTTTTTCAGGAGGGAAAAATTCTGCATATTGCGCGCCCCCACTTGCACCACGTCGGCTATTTCGACAATCTTATCGAGATCCGCCGCGTCCATTACTTCCGTGATAATACCCAAACCACTGGCATCTCTAGCCGCCGCTAGTAATTCCAAAGCGCTTTCCCCGTGACCTTGGAAAGCATAGGGAGAAGTGCGGGGTTTGTAGGCACCACCGCGGAGGAATTGCGCTCCGGCTGCCGCCACTCGTTTGGCAGTTTCCACGATCATCGCTTCATTTTCCACCGAACAGGGGCCGGCGACAATGCTAACGGTATGATTTCTGCCGATGGGGATAACACCGTTAGGAGTGGGGACTAAAACCTCGCTGTATTCGCCGTGACGGTATTCTAAAGAGGCGCGCTTGAAGGGTTGTTCGACTCGCAGGACGGTTTCGATCCAAGGGCTTAATTCTTGGATTTGTAGGGGGTCTAATTCCCTGGTTTCTCCGACTAAACCGATGACAACTTTATGCTTACCGACGATTTTTTCGGGACTTAATCCCCATGCCTCGAATTCGGCACCGATGCGCTCGATTTCAATTTCCGGGGAACCAACTTTCATGACAATAATCATGGCATTAACCCTTTATTTTTTCCTTTAATCTCTATTGTTGACGATTTCTAGAGGTTATCTATTTTTCTTCCACTTCTTTTTTGCCGGACCGCCACGCGGCGATCGTTCTGCCAAAATTAGCTTGAAATTCTTGCCATCCTAGCCAATCCCCCACCCGATCCTCATCCCAAGAAGCGGAGAAGATGCCATAACTCAGACCGATGAAACCTAGACCAAATAGGCTTAAACTGACGAGCATGGCGACGTAGGAAGGGATTTCGAGAAGATCGTGGCTAATAATCCAGTAGAAGCCAAAAAAGGAAGCTATCCCCAGTGCCGTCGGCAGGCCACAAAATACCGCCATCCGTTTGGCCATCCGTTGACTGACCACTTGCGGAATCGCCTTTAAGCTGGTTTCCTCGGAGCGATTTTTTAGGGGCGGTGGCACGGGACTAGGGGCAATTTTCGGGGTTTTTCGCTTATTTTGGCGCGGCTCAAAGGGGAGACGTTCTTTTTTCTCCGTCGATTTCGATTCAGAGGCCATGGTAGGGATGCAAAGGGGGTATGCTTAACGGCGAATTCCGAGACGACCAATCAGGGTTTGATAACGTTGTTGATCTTTCTTCTGGATATAGGTTAACAGTCCCCGACGACGACCGATCATCTGGAGTAATCCCCGACGGGAAGCATGGTCTTTCGGGTTAGCTTTCAGGTGTTCGGTCAGTTGGTTGATTCTCTCGGTTAAGAAAGCTACCTGTAACTCCGATGATCCTGTATCGGTTTCGTGGGCCTGATATTGGCTGATTAGTTCTTGTTTTTTGGTCTGGGTTAAGGCCATAGGACTCGTGATCTCTGCTTAAACACTGCAATCTATCATAGTATCACGTTTCTGGTCGATCCGTAAACATTGTTCGGGAGACAGCCATCTCAGTTATCAGTTACCAGTTACCAGTTATCAGTGGGGGTGTTAAGTGAGCAGTACATGGGTGACAGTAACAGTGTTGTCTTTTCACTGATTACTGTTTACTGTTTACTGATCACTGAAAAAAACTTCCCAATTCCCCAATTCCGCAAATCATGGCAAAATCTTAGACATAGCGTCTAACTTACCCTGAAGATTCCATGCTGTTAAAATCCACGACCCGTCATATTCGCATTTATACGGCTGAAGTAAAAAATAATCAATTCATCGAGAGTAACAATGTCTTGACTCTTGATGTGGATCCCGATAATGAATTTAATTGGGAAGAAGTGGCTCTCAATAAGGTTTATAGTAAGTTTGATGAATTGGTAGAATCGTACAATGGGGAAGAACTGAGCGAATATAATCTCCGTCGCATCGGTTCAGATCTAGAACATTTTATCCGTTCTCTCCTGCAAAAAGGAGAAATTAGCTATAATCTCAACGCCAGAGTGCAGAACTATAGTATGGGTTTACCGAAATTAGGGTGAACGATTCCGCGTACCTTCCCCACCCGGACACCTAGGGGGGTGGGGAATTTGCCTCGCGGCAATGAGGAGTTTCACTCCTTGGGGGTGAGGGAAGAATTGCCTGTTATAGTTACTAATTCTGTACGCAAACGTCGCACTTTGAATCAGCTTTGTACGCTTTGACCCGTACAGGGCTAACTACAAGCCTCTCTATCGGATTCTTGCTAAATGCAACCTCTCCG
>NZ_SFBY01000047.1:0-21876 GCF_007095505.1 Microcystis sp. M_QC_C_20170808_M3Col | reverse complement strand
TTTGTCGGATTAAATAATTGGCTGAGTTGTAGAGATTTTTAGACTGCCAAGATAAATTATCTATCTCAGCCCAAAATCTATGTCCTTTCTTGATAATGTGTCTTTCGGCTACTAACATTGTTATCCGTTGTCTTTTAACTCAGCTATAATCTTTTCTGTTATGATAATTGTACCCGAAGGCAATTGATAGCCTGTTAAATTCCCTTGTTTCCACCACCTCCAAGCCGTTCGATAACTTATTCCTGCTTTTTTTGCCTAGTCTGATAGTTTCCTGTCTATATATTACCATGCCTGACTATATCTGACTATATTTGTATTGCAACTTTACAATACCTTTGAAGAGGTTCAGGAAAATATTAAAGAAGCGATTAAACTTTACCTTGAAGTTTTGCAAGAACGCGGGGAAACCATTCCAGAACCCACAACTAAAGTCGGATTGGTTGGAGTGGCTGCAGGAGGGTTCTTGCCGACTACCCAAAAACTGCTGGGGTTTCACTCAAGAAGAACAAGGGCGACCCAATCAGCTACGATTGACAGGGCAATCGCACGGGTTGTCTTGCTCTTTTTTCTCACAAATTTAATTTTCGCACAGGTCTATTCCTGAAGACTAGCTATCATTGCTGGAACTCTAACCTATTTTTTAGTTTTTACGTCAGGAGTGAACCGGGATAAGATTAAAATAATGACACAAGTGAGTCAAGCTTTACAGTCTGATGCCAATGGTAATAATCCGAAAAAACTTCTTGTTAATAATGATAATTGGACTATCTCCCTTGATCTTTATGGTCAATTATTGCCAGAAATCACCAAAATAAAGTAATTTCTTTCCATCCCCTTTAATATTTTCTCGATCGAGCGGCTTTTCAGTCCCCAAAATCCTTACAATAGGAGATGAAGATAGCCGAAAAGTTGGAGAATATGAATTATCTCATTGCCGTGTTAGCTGATCGCATACAAGCAGAAGAAGCTGCCGTTGCCCTCGAAAAAGCGGGAATTCCCCAATCTCAAGTGACCATTCTCGGTCGCGGCTATAAAAGTGCCGATGAGTTCGGTTTGATCGATCCCTTCCAACAGGCCAAAAAACGGGCTACTCTCATGGCTTTTTGGCTAATTCCCTTCGGTTTTGCCGGTGGCTACCTTTTTAACCTGATTACGGGATTGCATACCTTTGATTGGGCAGGAGAACCGGGGAATCATATTGTTGGCGGCATTGCTGGGGCGATTGGGGGGGCAATGGGCAGTATTTTCGTCGGTGGTGGCGTGGGTTTATCGTCCGGCAGTGGCGATGCACTTCCCTATCGCAATCGTCTCGGCGCCGGAAAATATATTATTGTCGTGCAGGGTTCCGAAAACTTGAAAAATCAAGCGACGCTTATCCTCCGTCAATTTAACCCCGAAAATCTGCAAGGATACGCCCTAGAACAGTGAACGGTTATCGGGAATAAGTTATCGGTCATTTGATTTTTTCCTAAGAATTTTTGATTAATTACCACAAAACAATGTCACCAAGAGAAGAATTACTAAAGGGTGTCGAGAATCGCGAGGAGATAGCGAAAGTTATTGATAAAGCCGAACAAGCGATCAAGACTTGGGAAGTGACGGTGACAGACTTTCTTTCTCCCGCGGTTTTAGCGGAAGTAGAACGGGTTTTTCAGCGTTTAACCGATGTGTCAATGCAAAAATGGGGCGGTTATCCCCAAGCAGAAAGACAGCGCCTCGGTATTGCTAGAGTTGATCTACCTTTGACAGTAACAGATATTCCCCTATCTGCCCTTGATATTGCCGGTAATTTTCTTTTTGATACCGCTAACCATCGGGATTTTTTAGGGGCGATGTTGGGGACGGGTATCGTCCGGGAAAAAGTCGGCGATATAATCGTTTTAGGTGAGCGAGGAGCGCAGGCGATTGTAGTGCCTGAATTGGCAGATTTTTTATGTGCTAATTTACTACAAGTGCGTTCAGTTCCCGTGAAAACTAGCCCGATTCCTTTGACGGAATTAAAAGTTAGACCACCGCAAAAAAAAGAAATTAATACTGTGGAAGCTTCCTTGCGTTTAGATGCGATCGCCTCGGCGGGTTTTGGCATTTCTCGCAGTAAAATGGCCGAAGCAATTAGCGCTGGGGATGTGCGAGTTAACTGGAAAGATATCAGCCAATCTAGTTATAACGTTAAAACCGGTGATTTGATTTCTTTTCGGGGAAAAGGTCGTCTAGAAGTGGGTGAGGTTACTATGACAAAAAAAGAGCGCTATCGGGTTCATTTAACTAGATTTATTTAGTTTTTTCTGTCTCTAGAATTTGTTATTAGACAGATTAATTGCCATGACTGAGAATTTCACCGTAATCGTGCAACTGTGTCAAGTTAGTCCCATCGGTAAACTATTACCGGGGGCGCTTTATGTTCATCGAGAGGCATTACATCAACTTGATCCTATCCTCCAGAATTACGAACAAAAAGGAAGAATTAATCAGCATTTATCTGAGGCAACAATAATTAAATTTAGCACCGATAAACCGAAAATATCCTATCTTTTTTATCCCGATTTTGATCGGGAACCTCACCCAGCTTTAACTAAAAGTTTAGTGGTAGATATGGGGACATTAATCTTAAGTGAATGGAATTATCAAAATGCCGATAATCCGCCCATTTTACACCGAAAAGAAACTTTTGTTACTAGGGACTATCCCCTTTATCAAGAATTCGATCATCTCACAAAAATCGAGAGTGCTTTAGGACTTTTAAACAGTTCTTATCCCATCGGCACTAAACAGGAATGGCAACGGCTTTTAAGAAAGCATAACCTTGATTTTGCAGGAGATTATTTAGTTTGTAATCTAGAGGGACAAAAGGAAAAATCGATAATAATTGATCGCCACAAAGCCGCTCTTGTTCGCAAAACCCTTTCTCGTCCGACAAGATTAGCATTAGCGGCGGGATTATTCCTTCCTGAAACCACTTTTTTTGATTACGGTTGTGGTTATGGAGGTGATATAGAACGCATAGCCGAACAGGGTTATCAAAGTGAAGGTTGGGATCCTTATTATCGTCCCGATAGTCCTTTAATTGAATCTGATATTGTTAATTTAGGCTATGTAATTAATGTTATTGAATCCGCCGAAGAACGGCAGGAAGCCTTATTAAAAGCTTGGCAACTAACCCGTCAAGTTTTAATTGTTTCAGCACAGATTCTAATTGATGATAGCGAACGGGGTTTAATGGCTTATGAAGATGGAATTATAACCCGTCGTAATACCTTTCAAAAATACTATCAACAGGAAGAACTAAAACAGTATATTGATAGCACTTTGGGGGTTGATTCTATTCCGATAACTTTGGGAGTTTATCTAGTTTTTCGAGAGGAAGAAAAAGCGGAAGCTTTTCGTTTATCCAGATGGCGTTCCCGCGCTACCACTCCTAAAATTAAAACCCATCTCAAATGCTTTGAAGATTACGAAGATCTATTAACTCCCCTGATGGAATTTTACACCCAGCAGGGACGTTTACCCGTCGCGGGTGAATTATTACAAGAGGAAGAAATTAAGGCAGAATTTGGCACTTTTAGACGAGCTTTTCAAGTGATTTTACAAGTAACAGAAGCCGAAGAATGGGAGATAATTGCCGATAAAAGACGCGCCGATCTTTTACTTTATTTAGCTTTAAGTCAATTTAGCCACTGTCCGAAAGTACGGGAATTATCCCCCGCTACCCGTGCCGATTTTAAAGCTTTATTTGGCAGTTATCGCAATGCTTGCGCTTTAGCAGAAGAAGTGTTAATAAGTGCGGGAAATTTGGTAGCGATCGCTCGTACTTGTGAAAATAGTTCTTTAGGCAAACTTTCCCGTTATTCCCTAACTATTCATATTAGCATTCTGGAAAAATTACCGATGTTATTACGCTTATATGAAGGTTGTGCTAGTCAAACTATCGGACGGTTAGAAAATGCTAATGTTATTCGTTTATCCTTTCGTCAACCCAAAATTTCCTATCTTTATTACCCCAATTTTGATACAGAAATCCATCCGATTTTAGCTACTAGCATGGATGTATATTTAGGTTCGGCTGATTTTAGTTTTCGCGATTATCGGGATAGTCCTAATCCGCCAATTCTACACGAAAAAGAGCTTTTAGTAACGGCTGATTATCCTAACTATGATAAATTGCTTCAGTTAACTAAATTAGAAAAGGATTGGGGATTGTTAGAAGATAGAAAAGCGATCGAACGTTTACAGGGTTGGCAAAAATGTTTAGAGGAGCATTGTGCTACAATCAAAGGCTATCAGATCCTGTGGCGAAAAGATGCTGATCCCTATAAAGTTAAGATTTTACGCGCTAAAATTCAGACCAGAAGAAATCAAAATAAGTCTTGCTGAGTAATTAAGTCAAATAGACGAGGTAATTAATTTTATGATGACTACGATTCGGTTACAAGGATTAGAAGGTTTCGAGTTAAAAGCTAATGATCCTGAACAAAGAATGTTAATTTCTGGGGTTAATTGGCAACAGTACGAAACCCTCTTAAAACATTTAGAAGATAGTTCGAGTTATCGCATCACTTACTTAGATGGAATGGTAGAAATTATGGCTCCTAGTCGTCGTCATGAAGTTAGCAAAAAAAATATCGGTAGATTGGTAGAAGTTTATTTAGAATATGCTGAAATTGATTTCTGGGGATTAGGTTCCACCACTTTGCGAAAACAGGAAAAAGAAGCGGGAAAAGAACCAGATGAATGTTTTTGTTTATTCACAGAAAAAGAGTTTCCTGATTTGGCGATCGAAATAATTTTAACCAGTGGCAGCCTGAAAGTTTTAGAAGTTTATAAAAGATTGGGAACTCAAGAGGTTTGGTTTTGGCAAGATAATCAGTTAAAAATCTATTCTTTGCAAGAGAATGGCGAATATATTTTAATCCCTAAAAGTGCTTTATTACCGGATTTAAATTTAGAATTATTAGCCGAATATGTCAACCATCCTAATCCCCGTCTTGCTGTCAAAGAATTTCGCTCGCAGTTACCAGAAAATTGCCAGTTATAATAACTATTGTCTTTCCATGAATTCTCAAGTCAAATTTAACCTATCTATCCTAGCAATATTTTTATTTTCTCTGGCGATAAGATTCTGGAATCTCAGTCAATTTAATACTCTTGTTTTCGATGAAGTTTATTATGCTAAATACGGCAATGAATATCTAATCGGTAAAGAATTTTTCCAGTCTCATCCACCGTTAAGTCAATATTTAATTGCTATTAGTATCTGGATTGGTTCCCATTTTCCTGCCGATCCTGAAACCATTAATAATTTAACTGGTTCCCCGCGCTCAACTTTTAGTTATCGCTGGTTAAATGCTTTCACTGGTTCTTTTATTCCCCTAATTATTGGCGCAATTGCTTATCAATTAACCCAGAGAAAAACTGTATTTTTAATCACAACTTTCCTCGCCAGTTTAGACGGATTATTTCTGGTGGAATCCCGCTATGCTCTCAATAATATTTACTTAATTTTATTCGGTTTGTCTGGACAATTATTTTTTTTATTAGCGCTCCAGAAAAATCAAAAACTCAATTGGCTATTATTATCAGGAGTTTGTTTCGGTTTAGCGGCAAATATTAAATGGAATGGCTTAGGATTTTTACTGGGAATATTTATTTTTATCGCTATTGCTTGGTTAATAAAATTATTGAAGCAAGAGCAGTCAAAAGATAATCTTTGGACAAAGGCAACTAACCTGAGATTAGAGTACATTTTTATCGCCTTAATTGTCTTTCCCCTAGTCACCTATAGTTTGCTGTGGATACCGCATCTTCTCGTCAACCATCAATATAATTTTTGGCAAGTACATCAAGAAATTTGGTCATTTCATCAGAAAATAAAAGGTAATCAATCTGATGTCCATCCCTATTGTTCTCCCTGGTATAGTTGGTTAGTAATGGGGCGACCTGTGGCTTATTATTTTGAGAGAGTAGGTGATAAAATTTATGATGTTCACGCTATGGGAAATCCGTTTTTATGGTGGTTTTCTACGGGAGCAATTCTAGTGGTTTTTAGTCGATTATTTAACCGAAAAGAGCGAGTAATTTCCGCCTATCTTATCTGTAACTATATTGCTAATCTGCTGCCCTGGTTAAAAATTAGTCGCTGTACCTTTCTCTATCATTATATGGCTGCCTATAGCTTCACTTGGATTGCCCTAGCTTGGCTCTTAGCCGATGGTTTAGAAAGTTCCAGTCCTATTTATAAAAATTGCTCGCGCTCGCTGATAATTTTGATAATTTTTGCCTTTATCCATTGGCTACCAATTTATTTAGGCATTCCCCTGTCAGTGCGGGATTATTATCTGAGAATGATTTTTCCCAATTGGATTTAGGATGAAATTAGCCCCAAAAACTGATACAATGAAATCATGAAAAAAAGCGATCGCATGAGTTATGGGTAAACAAAGAATCTTATCTGGTGTGCAACCAACCGGCAATTTACATTTAGGCAATTATCTCGGTGCGATCCGCAATTGGGTGGAGGGACAAAAAGACTACGATAATTTCTTTTGTGTGGTCGATTTACACGCGATCACCGTTCCCCATAATCCCGCGACTCTTGCGGAGGATACTTTAGCAATTGCCGCTTTATATTTAGCCTGCGGAATTGATTTAGAATATGCGACTATCTTTGTCCAATCCCACGTTAAGGCCCATACGGAATTAACTTGGTTATTGAATTGTATCACCCCTCTAAATTGGTTAACCGATATGATTCAATTTAAAGAAAAGGCGATTAAACAGGGGGAAAATGTTGGCACAGGTTTACTCGATTATCCCGTGCTAATGGCTGCCGATATCCTACTCTACGATGCCGATAAAGTACCCGTGGGAGAAGATCAAAAACAACATTTAGAATTAACTCGCGATATAGCCGTTAGAATTAATCATCTTTTTGGGCAACCGAAACAACCAATTTTAAAACTTCCCGATCCGATGATCCGCAAGGAAGGAGCGCGGGTGATGAGTTTAACCGATGGCCGGAATAAAATGTCTAAATCCGATCCTTCCGAGATGAGTCGGATTAATATTCTCGATAGTCCCGATGTCATTGCCAAGAAAATTAAACGCTGTAAAACCGATCTAGTTAAGGGTTTAACTTTCGATGATCCGGAACGTCCCGAATGCCATAATTTATTAACTCTCTATGGCATTTTATCGGGAAAAAGTCAAGAGGTGGTTGCGGGAGAATGTGCCGATTTAGGTTGGGGACAATTTAAACCGATGTTAACAGAAGTCACCATAGAATCTCTGAAACCTATTCAGGAAAAATACGCCGAAATTAGAGAGGATAAAGATTATTTAGCCACGGTTTTACGACAAGGTCGTCTCAAAGCAGAAGCGGTAGCCAATCAAACTCTCGATCGAGTTAAAAATGCCATGGGTTATTTACCACCATTTTAGGGATAATTTTCGGGTGCATCTCCTAATTATCAATCTACTCAGTTGAGATTTTTCAAGGAAAACTCGCTGCTTTATCAGTCAATCTTTAACTCTTGGTGGGGTTCTACCCCCCCCATCCAGGGTAAGGGAAGGAGAATGATTACAAAAGTTATTAAATTAAGCACAACTCCAGTGATATATTGGTAAAATAAGGGCATAATTAGGGCTTGCTGAATAAATCTAAAAACCTTGTTGGGTAAGACTGTTAGACCTTTTGTCAATCAAAAAGTACTGGATATGGGAGTGATCGGGGGGAAATTTAAGTACTTTTTCCCTGAAAATTAGGTAATTGACCACCTGAAAATGGGTAAAACCCTACACCCTACACCCCACACCCCACACCCTACCCCCACGAAAAACTTTTTGCCGCAAACCCTATTTAGAAGTACCAGAAAAGGGATTATGTGTTCCGATTCCCTATCTTCTTTGGGATAAGTCTCCCTTTTATCTTTTACAAGAAATTGTCTGGAAATATGGGGCAGGTGTTTCTACAAAAAATCGTCTTAGTCCTCGCAATGAAAAATGGCTCTTTTATCTAAAAAATTGCCAAGAATATACTTTTAACTTAGATAATATTCGTGACCCTAACGTTAAGTATCCCAATCAAAAGAAAAATGGTAAATATCGTTGTAATCCCCTCGGTAAAAATCCTTCTGATGTGTGGGAAGTTCCTAAAGTCACTACAGGAGAAAAGCGCAGTTCTAAGGAAAGAACCGGACATCCCGCACAATTTCCTTTAGCAATTGTCGAGAGAATTATACAAGCTTCATCTAACCCCGTAGAAATAATTCTTGATCCCTTTGCTGGTTCTTGTTCTACAGGAATAGCGGCCTTTGGATTAGGAAGAATTTTTGTGGGTTTTGAAATTCGACAAGACTATTGCGAGATAGCTGCAGAGAGATTTAAAAGATTTAAAAAAGAAAGAAGCAATACTTATATTCAAGGATCATTATTATAGTATTAAAAACGGATTTGGTATGATTGACTTTTTTAAACTTGTTTTCGCAGTTTCAATCAGGGGAAATGCGATCGCCCATAAAAGTAGCAGACTCCAGCAGTTACCCCAAGACTAAGAATTGTTATCCCCGCCGGAATTCCAAACATCCCCGACTCACTTACTAAAAATATGTTGTACTATTGTGATAAGAGGATTTTTTTCCTTAGAAATTGTCATATTTGAGGTTTTGATTATGCCTTATACAAACGAAGAAGGTGGACGCTTAAATAATTTCGCCGCCGAACCGAAAGTTTATCAAGCGGCTCCCCCCACTAAATCGCAACAACGTAATTATCTTTTCTGGGGCGTTGCTGCGATCACACTTGTCGGTGGACTGTTAGCCGTCGCTTTTTACGCATCTCAAGCTGGCTAAAATTTAGTCCCTCGTAGTTGCGATTTAGCCCCTTTCACTCCTCTTTACCGCTAATATCACAACTACTCCCTATTTTAAGGCTTTTGACCCTGAATTAATGCCACTGCTGACTGAGACTTAGCCGCAGTCCCCTGTTTACCCTGAGATAACGCTAGACGGGCCGCTTCCTCTAAATCAGCGATCGCTTTTTCCCTGTTTCCCAATTTATAATAGGTCAAACCCCGATTGTGGTACGCTTCGGCAAAATTAGCATTAATTTTCAGACTCTCATTATAGTCCCTTAAAGCCATTTCCTGCTGTCCGGCTCGGTTATAGGCCAGGGCGCGATTATAGAAAATGCGATCCTGTCCTCTAGTTCCCTGTAAACTCAAAGCTTTTGTGTAATCCTCGATCGCTTCTAGGTGTCTTCCCAAGTCATCCTTGGCATTACCGCGATAAATAAAGAAATCAGCAAAATTTCCGTTTAAAGCGAGCGCTTTTGTGCAATCTTCCACCGCTGCCTCGTATTTTTTCGTCAGATAATGGACATAACAACGATTACCGAGAGCGTTAACATAATTGGGGTTGATTGTCAAGGCCTGGGTATAATCTGCGATCGCTCGCTCGTACTGGCCGAGAACTAATTCCGCGTAGCCGCGATTATAATAAGCATCGGCATCCTTCGGCTCTAATTGTAGAGCTTGAGTAAAATCTGCGATCGCACCTGAGTAATCCCCTGCGGTTAAACGATCCACACCCCGATTATAAAATTCTACAGCTTTCACGGGGTTAGCGGTAGTTTGAGAGCTTAGGGGAGAGATGGTCAGTAAAAAAGTCGCTATAGCCATAATAATTGTCAATTTTTTCTTAATTTTCATAATCCCTTCACCTAAACAATTCAAGGTAAAATTAAACAGCCCTACTCACAGGTCAAAATATCATGATTAAATCTCTTTTGGCGACTTTCCTCCTAATTACCACCCTCCTCTTAACCAGTTGTGCAACTCCCATCGCTGGACTGCAAGGATATACCAGTGGCAGCCAAGGCTATCAATTTTTATATCCTAAGGGTTGGACGCAAGTGGATGTGAAAAAAGTTGCAGGAGTAGATGTGGTTTTTCATGACCTGATCGAAACTAGCGAAAATTTAAGCGTTATTATCAACCCCGTCCCCGACAATAAAACCTTAACAGATTTAGGGACACCCTCGGAAGTTGGCTATCGTCTCCTGAAAAATAACAGTCTTAACCCCAATCTCGATAAGGAAGTAGAATTAATTCGCTCAGAATCCCATCAAATCGACGGCAAAGATTATTATATCCTCGAATATCAAGTTAAATTACCCAACGGCCAAGAACGTCATAATCTGGCCAGCGTCACGGTTAATCATAATAAACTCTATTCTTTTAATCTTTCCACTTCCCAAAAACGTTGGACGCAAATTCAAGAACTCTTTGAAACTATCGTTGATTCTTTCTCGGTTAGTTAAATGTCAGAGGATAGGAAATTTTCAGTAAAATGTAGGGTGCGTTAGACGGCAAAAATTCCTGTTTTGACTTAAAGGTAAAAATCCGTCGTAACGCACCACCTATCATCAACTAGGTAGCTGGTTACAATTAAAGATAAAATACTTACTTAGTCAGTAATCAGTGAAAAGACAGTAGGAAACTTCTATTTAATACTGTCACTTAAAACTCAAATCTAATAACCGATAACTGGTAACCGATAACTGGTAACTGGTAACTGATAACTGATAACTGAATATGAGTAACTCGGAAGAAAATAGACTAGATAGACTGGAATCTCTTGCTGAAACTACCCTAACAGAACTACGGGAGATTAAATCAGGACTACAGGAGATTCAATCAGGACTACAGGAGATTAAATTAGGACTACAGGAAACCAATCAGGGATTAAAAGAAACTAGAGCGATCGCTAATTCTAACGCTAAATCGATCGAAGCGTTAACTAATAGTCTTGCTGAGTCTAAAAAAGAATGGGAAAAAGACAGACGGGGACTTGATCAACTCCTAGGACAATTAACTCGATCAAGGTCAGATTTTTATGAGGTTCAGTCATATTTTTACAATTGATTTGACAATGAAGAAAGACAATACCGCATGGTTGAGATTTTAGATCGTTATTTACCCCCCGAAAATTCTGCCAATTCTTAGCAGAAATAGCTACAAAACCGATAACTGATGGTGGGTTACGGTAAATAGATAAATCAATAATTAAGTCTAATAATTTGTCATTGCCTAACCCACCCTACCTAACTTTTTTACTTTTTCCTTTAAAACTTATGTCTATTCCCTTGATTCTTGCTTCCGCTTCTCCTGCGCGTAAAAAACTTTTACAAATGGTGGGAATCGATCCGATTGTGCGAGTGAGTAACTTTGATGAATCGACAATTAACGCTGATGATACTCTCCATCTTGTCCAAACTTTAGCCCAATGTAAAGCGCAAACGATCGCCCCTAAATTTGATACAGGATTAATTCTTGGTTGCGATTCCGTCTTAGAAGTAGCGGGGGAAGTCTATGGCAAACCCAAGGATAAATCAGAAGCGATCGAGCGTTGGCAAAAAATGCGCGGTCAGGTGGGTACACTCTATACAGGTCATGCTTTAATCGATCGAGTTAATAATCAAACTTTGACTCGTTGTGGGATCACTAAAGTTCACTTTGCCAATATCAGTGATGAAACAATTATTGCCTACGTTGACACCGAAGAACCCCTCAAATGTGCCGGCTGTTTTGCCCTAGAAGGAAAGGGGGGTCTATTCGTGGAAAGATTAGAGGGATGTCACAGTAATGTTATCGGTTTAAGTTTGCCCCTATTTAGGCAGATGTTAACGGATTTTGGCTACCAAATCACTGACTTTTGGTGATCTTTTTGTCGATAATTTCCCCAAATTTATTGGCAAAAAGGCTTGACAAATTCTCAGATTTGCGTTAACCTTTTATTATAATGGGAATCCGTGTCGCCCTGCGAACCCCTCTTTTTTCTATGCGATAGCCCCAAAATTTTTAACCCTTTCCTTTTCACTTTTTCCTGAAAAAACTATGTCTTGCTTGCGCGTGGGAATTGCCGGTCCGGTGGGTTCAGGAAAAACAGCCCTTCTCGATGCCCTGTGTAAAAATTTGCGGGATCAATATCCGATCGCCGTAGTCACCAATGACATTTATACTCAAGAAGATGCCCAATTTTTAGTGAGATCGCAAGCTTTAGCCCCGGAAAGAATTTTAGGAGTAGAAACGGGAGGATGTCCCCATACAGCTATTCGCGAGGATGCCTCAATTAACTTAGTTGCCATTGAACAGTTAGAGAGAAAATTTGCTAACTTAAAGCTAATTTTTCTGGAAAGTGGTGGCGACAATTTAGCGGCAACCTTTAGCCCCGAATTAGTAGATTTAACCATCTATGTAATTGACGTGGCAGCCGGAGATAAAATCCCTCGCAAAGGGGGACCTGGTATCACCAAATCGGATTTATTGGTAATCAATAAAATAGATTTAGCCCCGATGGTGGGGGCAGATTTAGGAGTGATGGATAGAGATGCCAAAAAAATGCGCGGGGATAAACCCTTTATCTTCACCAACTTAAAAACACGGGAAGGATTAGAGCGAGTGATTGCCTTTATTGAAAAGAATTTATAATAAACTATTACTAGGAATAAAAAAGAGAGCGCCAGAAAAATTTAGGTAAAGCTAACATTCTTTTCCAGCGCCAAGGTTCCTGATAAAGTCGGTATAACCACTCTAAATTATTGTCACAGAAAAAGCGAGGGGCGCGGATTTTTGTACCGGACCAGATATCAAAACTACCCCCCACACCTACCCAGATAGCTTGGGGACAGAGATAGCGATGTTCCCTAATCCAATATTCTTGTCGGGGTACTCCCAAACCAACTAAAATTAACCGCGGTTGTTGATCTTTTAACACCTCAATCCAATCGGACATTTCCTCGGAGGATAGATAACCGTGGTTAGTCAGAATACGGATATTAGGTATCTTTTTTTGCCAATTACTTGCCGCTTTTTCCGTAATCCCCGGGTTACCACCAAAAAAAGCAATAGGAAAACTCTCTCCCTGCATTCCTAACTCAGTAATTAAGGATTCTGATAATTCAATACCGGGGCAGCGGGTTTGTTTTTTGCCCCTTAATTTTAAGTAAATAACAATCCCAGCGCCGTCGGGAATAACTAAATCTGCTTCCCGAATAACTTGTGCCACTTTGGCATCATTTTCCCCTAACATGGCCATTTCTGCATTAAGAGTGACAACGTGGGAACCAAAACCTTGATAGACGCGATCAATTAACCAACGACTGTAGTTATCGAGGAGATGAACTGGTAAACCGAGAACTGAATATTTAGGGGGAGTTTCTAGCATATAAGTCATCTTGATTTAGTTGTCATTTGATCGAGAAATTGGCACAAAATCCACCCCAAAACTAGAACGAGAACCGGGTTGAACTACCACTAATTGCACGGATTGATTGCGATCGCCAGACGGTAAAAATCGCACTGGATTAGTCGCCCCAGGCACAGAAAAATTACTGCTTCTTAACGCCTGTTGAACTCCCTCTCGGCTAGATTCTGCCTTAATTCCAGCGATTAAAGCCTGGGTAGCGTCATAGGCGGTAGCAGTGCGCCAATTTACGTCTCCTTGCCACAATTGGCGGGAATTATTGACAAAAGGACTATTCGGATTAGCCCCTAAATGCCAAGCGACAGCGACAATCATGCCAAGGGCATTTTTTCCGCCTACATCCAGAGTTTTGGGGCTATAAACGTCATCACCCGCCACAATCGGTAATTTTTGACCATTGATTTGAACCACCTGCAAAGCCTCATCTAGGGTACCACTATCCCCAAGAAGGGCGATTAGATTTGCTCCCTCCTGTTGAGCTTGTTGGAGGCTTTTAGAAGGGGTAAAAGTCAGGGAAGATAGATCAAATTCACTCACCACTTGACCTCCTCCTAATCCTAAAGCGGTGATAAATTCAGATTTTAGGGATTGACTATAATTACTTTGGGAGTTAAAAAATACCACTGCCTTGACGTTAGGAATTTTTTGCAAGCTAGATTCAGCTAATGCCCGTGCTGCCACAAAATCACTGGGAACAGAACGAAAGATATAGTCACCAAAATTGGAGAGTTTAACTGAGGTACTGATGGGGGAAATCATTACTAATCCTGCTTTTTGATAGATAGCAGCTGCGGCTAAAGAGGTATCACTGCTAGTGTGTCCTACTACTCCTAAAATGCTGTTATCAGCCGCTAATTTTTGGGCAATTTGAGCGGCAATTTCGGGATTATCAGCATCATCAGCAATGAGAACTTTTAAAGGAATGCCATTAATTCCTCCAGTTTGATTGATTTGATTTTGAGATTGGGCAACTCCTCGTAAAACTTCTAGGGTGGTGTTGACATTGCTCCCAATTGGCACGGAAACGGCGATAGTATGGGACTTAGCTTCACCAATACGGGCGTTATTTAAGTAGATGAGAGCTTCGGGATCATTTTGATTAGTTTGCAGGGATTTTTCTAGGAGGTAAACTGCTTGCTGAAAGTCGCCTTTCCCGATCGCCTGTATGGCAGCTTGTTTGTCAGAAGAAGCCCCTTCAACTATTAATAATTTTTCCCCTTGACTAAATTTTGCTTGTGCCGATACCGATTTTTGCTCTGGTGATATTTTCTCGATTTCAGAAAGATTGGTTGGGTTATTTTTTCCTTGAAAACGATTGTATAACCACCAACTACCTACCCCAAAAAATATTAGGGTAATCAGCAGGGCTAAAAGGAGGGGAACTGTATCATTTTTCTGGCTCATGGGCTGATCAGCTAAGATTAAATTAATGGTTTAATCGAGATTTATAGTTAATAAAAGTAACATTCTTGGGCTTTTAATAGGCTAATTAAAGTCTGAATTGCACCACTACCAGATATACCCTGATAGAATACCTCATTTTGGGTCTGATAGTCAAGACATTGTTTAAATGCGTCTTAGCTTATTAGCGATACTTTACCTTTTTGTTTGGGAATCTTCTAAATGTTTTACTAAAACATTTGAGGATAAAGGACCGTGTAAATGACTCCAGGGTAAAACCTGTTCTAAACGCCATTGCTGATGGACGTAATAATCTAGAGGGGGAATTTGTCCTTTTAGTTCCTTAAAAGCCCGTTTATAACTGCCTAAAGAATCACCGTAACCACGGGTTAATTCTAACAGGGAGGTTAAGCGGCGATCGCCTCTAGATAAGAGGGCTTGAATTACTGACCAATTATAACTCTCTGGTCGAAATTCTATGCCCTGTTTACCTAATTGTTTCTCTAGATATTTTAATCTTTTTTCGGCCATTTTATTAACTCCAAACCACTGAAAAGGAGTATGGGATTTAGGCACAAAGGTGCTGCAACCGAAAGAGATTCGCAATCCAGAGGCGGCTTTTTTTAAGGCTATTAACATTTCCACAGTTGCCGCAATATCTTCGGCTTCTTCTCCCGGTATTCCCACCATACCATAGAGTTTTATCCCTTTTAAACCGCCCGCTTTGGCATTAATGGCAGCTTGGATAATTTCATCATTGGCTAACTTTTTGTTGATAATTTCTCGCAGGCGATCGGAACCACTTTCTACGGCAATAGTAATTGATTTGGTGTCTCTTTGGGATAAAATTCTGGCTAATTTTTCCGTGACTGTATTAGTTCTAACTGAGGCGATCGAGAGTCTAACTCCCTCAAATTGTGGTTGAAAAAGATAATCAAGTAAGGTTTCAAATTCAGGATGTTGACTGACGGAAGCCCCTAATAAACCAAGGCGATCGGTCACTTTTAAACCTTTTTCAATGGCGGGAATTAAAGATTCTAAACTAGCGGTACGAAAGGGTAAAGTTAGATAACTAGCTAAACAAAAACGGCACATTTCTGGACAACTTCGCACCACCTCTACCATATAAATATTCTCCCATGCCGCTTGTTTTGTTACCACCGTAGAAGCAGCAAGAGTGTTACTGCGATAGGTTTGTTTACTAACAAAGGCAGCCACATTATTATCTATGGGTAGAATTGCTGTAATTTCACCTTCAGGACTATCATAATTAACGGTATATAAACTAGGAACATACACCCCCGGAACCTGGGACAAATGACGGAGTTTTGTCGGGCGATCGGCGTTTCTAACCTCTTGATAGGCATTAATAAAATCAGCAATTAAATTTTCACCATCTCCCAATAAAATTACATCAAAAAAAGCGGCAAAAGGTTCGGGATTGGCGGTTAAAACTGGCCCACCTCCGAAAATTATCGCTTGCCGATCTTGCCGTTGATGACTGTGACAAGGAATTTCTAAAGATTCTAACAGCGAGAGGATATTAACATAGTCTAATTCCCAAGAAAAGGAAAAGCCGACTAATTCGGGATAACGGGGTAAAGATTCTTGAAAATCCGTAAATAAACGACTAACTTGTATATCCGATCGCAGGGCTAAAGTTGCCCAAACAATTTGATAACCTAAACTGGTTATACCCAGGGAATACTGATTAGGGAAAGCAAAAATAGTTCTCAGGGCATCACTGTTAGGTATTGCGGGAGTAAAGAGTAGTTTTTCGTCTTGTAAGATGGTCATTTCAGTTATCAGTTATCAGTTATCAGTTATCAGTTATCAGAACCTAGGTTGGGTTGAAGCATGAAACCCAACGCCCGCTCATGTTACGAAGTGCGCTAACCCATCCTACAAATAATTGTGCCTCCCTACTTATAAGTTTAATTTAAATCCGGAGGTGAAGGAGGGGAAAATATCTCGGCATACAGTTCTATGAACATATCTAAGGTTATGATCCTGGGGATTCGGTGGTCAGGAACAAATTCAAGTTATACTTCCTCCCTAGGGATAGCTATTGTATTTACAGGAGATTTTCTCTTATATCCTAGCAGCTTAACTAGGTGTCGATTTTATTCCTGAGCGCCGCTTTCAAGCAACTCTTTATCTCCTTCACCCCAGCCGGAACGAAATCTATGAATAACCCGGAAGAATACGTTATAATCATGACAAAAATCCTAGATTTAACCATTCCCGATCGCTATTTAAATTCTGTGGTTGAAAACTGGCAACGCTTGCAAGAAATCGCCAGTTTAGTGACAGAATTTCCCTTAGAGGATGACGGGGAAAGCGCCCTCAGCTTTGAACCATGACTATTTCTGTGAGCAATTTAGCTCGATCGAGCCAAAATCGTCAAACTAGCGCCTTAGAAGTTATTAGCCAGACTTTGGCGGCGATAGAGGCAAAAAATCCCCATTTAAATTGCTTTACCGACATTTTACACCCCAGAGCGCTCGCTCAAGCCCAAAAAATTGATCTAGCGATCGCCAATGGGGAACCCGTCGGTGTCTTAGCGGGAGTCCCCTTCGCCGTCAAAAATCTCTTTGATATCGAGGGAATCATCACTTTAGCAGGTTCCAAAATCAATCGGGATAATCCCCCAGCAAGACAGGATGCGATCGCTATACAAACCCTAGAAGCAGCCGGGGCGGTTTTGGTGGGGGCGACCAATATGGATGAGTACGCCTACGGTTTTGTCACCGAAAATGCCCATTATGGAGCCACTCCCAACCCCCGCGATCCTAGTCGCGTGTCGGGGGGATCCTCCGGTGGTTCCGCCGCCGCCGTTGCCGCTAATTTAGTGCCTCTCGCCCTCGGTTCCGACACTAATGGTTCCGTGAGGGTTCCCGCCGCTTGCTGTGGCGTGGTGGGGCTAAAACCCACCTTTGGGCGCGTATCCCGTCAGGGCTTATTTTTGTTCGTTAGTAGTTTGGATCATCTGGGATTTTTTAGCGGCAATGTAGCGGATATGGCGGCTATTTGGAGTCTTTTTGCCAAAAATAACCTTAAAGCCCCTTTACATGGCTTAGAGGGCGTAAAAATAGCCCTTGCCGACGATTATTTTCAGCAGGGAGCCGAACCAGAAGTAATCGAGGCGGTGACAGCGATCGCCGAACGTTTAGGAGTTACCAAAAAAATCACCATTCCCGAAACCGCCCGCGCCAGAGCAGCCGCCTATATAATTACCGCTTCCGAGGGCGCAAATTGGCATTTACCGCGTTTACAGACCAGATTAGAGGATTTTGACCCCGCAACCCGGGATCGCTTCTTGGCAGGGGCATTAATTCCCTCTAGCTGGCATTTACAGGCTCAACGTTTTCGCCGTTGGTATCGCGATCGTCTGCGAGAGATTTTCACCGAAGTCGATATTATCCTCACCCCGACGATTCCCTGTATTGCGCCACCGTTAGGAGTAGAAAAAATGATTATTGACGGGCAAGAGCTATTAATTCGCCCTAATTTAGGCAGATTCACCCAACCTTTTTCTTTTATTGGTTTACCTGCCCTTTCTTTGCCGATTAAACGTCCATCCCAGCTACCTTTAGGTTTGCAAATCATCGCTGCCCCCGATCGCGAAGACTTAATCCTAAGCGTAGCCAAGGTTTTAGAGGAAATGCTTGTCTAAGCATCAGCTTCAATCACATCTAACCAAGCGGCGGCCGATCGCTCCCAAGTGTCAGTTAGGGCAATTTGACCACATCTTGCGCGCTCTTGGGCTAAAAGCTGGGGATTTTTCAGTAATTCGACAATTTTCCAGGCTATAGCTTCCTGAGTAGCGGGATCGGTTACTTCCCCCGGCACTTTCACACAGTAGTCTTTTTCTCGAAAAACGGCAAAATCCGTCACCACTGGCAGACAGCCCACCACTGCCGACTCGCGCACAGAAATACAATCGATCTCACGATAGGTGCAACCGTAGTAATGAATAGCAGAGCGCGCTTTTTCCTCGATTAGTTGACGATAACCCATCATTCCGCGATCAACTACCCCCGGACTAGCTTTAATCAAAGCGATTAAATTATCGCGCCATTCCCTGCGATCGCCAATGCCATCCCGTTTAGTAAAACCATAGTAGAGATGTAACTCGGCCGCGGGAATTTCCGCCTTGATAATCGGCCAGCCATGCTTTAACATCGACTCTAGGCCGCGATAATAACGAGAGGCATAGACTAGACGATAGGGAAGATAGTCACTTTCCGGCACTGTCTCACTTACAGCCAAAAGGGAAGTATCGATACCATTAGGAACAATCGGACATTGATGATCGGCACAGAAATCCAGTAAATCCCGTTGATATTGGCTTTTACAGAAAATTTTGTCATATCTAGCCAAAATTTCCGGGGTATAGGAGTCTGCCGGCACTTTAATATCTTGCCAATCAAAAAAAATTCGTTCTGCCTTGGTACCCGGACGGCAATAGGTGGGATGACGAGAGATCACCAATGTCTCAAAGTGATCCTGCCAATTCATGTGGTAATAATTAACATAGCGAATACCGTCCTGTTCCCCTTCCATACCCTCACAATTGCCAAAAATCGTCACTTTATAGCCGCGTTTCGTCCATTCCTGCGCTAAAAAAGCCACCGATGCCTGTGTGCCACTGGCCCCCCGTTGCCAAATTTCCGCCGGAAGCATGGGACGATATTTTTCTGTGTAAATAACGATCGATTTTTTCGGCCAACGACGGGCGCTCAAACGCTGTTTAATTTGAAATAGGGAAGGTGCGCTGGCCCGTAGCCATTGTTTGAGATTAGATTGTAGGGATGGAGTAGCTTGTGACACTCTTTTTCTCCAAGATCGAGGAAAAATAGGGGCGATGGGTGATAGAGTCTTAGTTTCTCGAATTTAACTCGATTTCTCGACTCAGTAGAACAATTCGAGCCTATCATATAATGGGTTCAAGTCAAAAATCAATCTTTTTATTGCCAGCTATCGACAAGGAAATCTATGAAAATTGTCATCCCGATCGTGTTTTATCGCAAAGGAGGAGTAGAAAGAGTCATTATCTCTTTAATACCTAGCTTATTAGAATACGTCGAACAAATTATTATCGTCCTTCCTCGTAATGATATTGAATATTTTAGATATTTAATGCCTGATTCCGATAAACTTATCTATGAGGATTTTGCTTTTTACCCCCAGAGTTTTGAGACAAAACTAATCTATTTTTATGGTCTTCTAGCGAATTTTTACAAAACCCTAAGACTGACTTCTATTTATCGTCTTTTCTCTCGTAGAATTGAACTTTTACGCATCGAAGCAAGAATTAATCAGATTATCAAGCGTTACCAAGCTGATCACTGTTTGTATGGGATGACTAATCGGATTTCTCCCCCCAATGTCAAGGTTACTTTAAGTGGCATTATTTATGATGTCTTTTGGCAATTTGCTCCCTTAACTTACTCAGAATCCTATCAAGAACCCTACAATGAAGTCTTAAAAGAATGGTTAGATAAGGCCGATCTACTGTTCACGATTTCCCAAAAAACTAAAGACGATGTTTTAAAGGTTTTTCCCAATGCTACCTATGCTAGTAAGTTAAAACCTGTACCCTTAGCAGGATTTGTCGAGCAGTCTAATCCCAAGAGTGATTTAGTCAAAAGTGAGCTAGTTACTTTTTATTTTCCCTCCTCCTTTGGTATCTACAAAGATCATCTGACTTTGCTCAAAGCAGCCATTAAACTAGCGAAACAAGGTTTAAAATTTCAAATAGTTTTCATCGGTAAAGAAACCGATAATCTAGTTAGTGGAAATCTGCAATTATCTCAACAATCCAAAACTCAAGAATACCAAGATTATCTCAAAGAATGTACCCGAGTTTATCGGGAAAATCAAGAAATTTTCGAGAGTCATATCAAGGGATTAGGTTATCAAGACTATGAGACCTTACAATTTTATTATCAAACCTGTTCCTGTGTGGTATTTCCCTCAAAATACGAAGGTTTTGGATTAGCAATAGCGGAAGCCATTTTACAAGGTATTCCCGTTATCGCTTCCGATTTAGAAGTGTTTCAAGAACAGGTAGAATTATATAATTGTCCTGAAAGAGTGCAATTCTATACTAGGGGAGATGCGGAGAGTTTAGCCAACTGTTTAGAACAATTTATCCTCAATCCAATTCCTCGCTTGTTACCCGAAGATATCCCCAATAAAATTAATCTCTGGACTTGGGAAGATGTGGCGAAAAAATATGTAGAACTACTGAAAGAAAATGCAGGTTACTGATCTCTATATCTACCCGATTAAATCCTGTCGAGGTATTCAATTATCCCAAGCTGAAGTGACTCCTAAAGGTTTACTCTGGGATCGAGAAATGATGTTAGTGGATGGCAAGGGTAAATTTATCACTCAAAGGGAATATCCGCAATTAGCCACGGTTTCTGTAACGATTACCGAAGATAATTTTTCTCTAAAAACATCTCAAGACTGCCTGACTTTTCAGCCTAATTTCACAGGGGAAA
The DNA here is from genome assembly GCF_007095505.1 of Microcystis sp. M_QC_C_20170808_M3Col. Classification (NCBI taxonomy): domain Bacteria; kingdom Bacillati; phylum Cyanobacteriota; class Cyanophyceae; order Chroococcales; family Microcystaceae; genus Microcystis; species Microcystis sp. M_QC_C_20170808_M3Col. The sequence continues at coordinate 707 of NZ_SFBY01000047.1, read as the reverse complement.
AAAGAGCGGTTCAAATCTGGGAATCCCAAACCATAGCCATCGATCAAGGGGATGAAATCGCCGAATGGTTTGAGAAAATTCTGGACATTCCTTGTCGTTTATTGCGACAATCTCCCGATTACCTGCGTCCTGCGAATCCTCAGTATGCAGGGAACGATCATACTCCCGTTAGCTTTGCCGATGGTTATCCAATTTTATTAACTAATACTGCCTCTTTAGAGGATTTAAATAAGCGCTTACTTGAACCCGTGCCGATGAATCGTTTTCGGCCTAATATTGTTATTAGTAGCGATCGAGCTTTTAGCGAAAGTAGTTGGCAAAAGATCACAATTGCTGAGATCACCTATGCCCTGGTTAAACCCTGTAGTCGCTGTATTATCACCACCACCGATCAAGAAACAGGTATGAGAAATTCTCAGATGGAACCCCTAAAAACCTTAAGAACTTTTCGCAGTTTCCCCGGGGGAATTATGTTCGGAGAAAATGTCATCCCCGAAAAGACAGGTACAATTAAAGTCGGCGATCCTATTAGCGTAATCTAGAGATATAGAGATATGGGGGAATGGGGAAGTGGGGAAATGGGGGAATGGGGAAGTGGGGAAGTGGGGAAATGGGGGAATGGGGGAATGGGGGAATGGGGGAATGGGGGAATGGGGGAATGGGGGAATGGGGGAGTGGGGGAATGGGGGAATGGGGGAATGGGGGAA
>NZ_SFBY01000469.1:0-4362 GCF_007095505.1 Microcystis sp. M_QC_C_20170808_M3Col | reverse complement strand
CGAATACTTAAATTTTCCACAATTGGGAAAAATTCGGATTAGGAAATCTAGGGAGTACCCGTCTGGGTTTGAGCCTAAACAAGCTCGAATTATCCAAAAAGCGTCGGGATTTTACGTTTTGGTTTCTTTCCAATCTACGGAATTAGTTCCCGATATGACAGTAGGGAAGACCTGTTTAGGAATTGACGCGGGAATTGAGAGTTTTGTCGCTACTTCACGGGGAGATTTAATCAAAGCCCCTCGATTTTTGTTGAAAGTACAGAGTAAGCTTAAATTGCTACAAAGACGCTTGAAACATCAAGTCAAAGGCTCGAACAATTGGTTGAAACTCCAAGATAAGATAGCGAGATTACACGAAAAAGTGTCTAATACTCGTAGAGATTGGCATTTTAAGTTAGCTCATTACCTTTGCGATCTCGCTGATAATATCTTTGTTGAAGATATTAACTTCGTTTCCTGGTCTAGAGGGATCGTTAGAAAACAATCTCTGGATTCAGGTATCGGTAGTTTTATTAACGAGATATTACCGTTTGTCGCTTGGAAACGGGGAAAATATTATCTTAAGGTTGATAAAAACGGAACCTCGCAAGAGTGTCCGAATTGTGGCGCAATTACTGGTAAAAAAGCGTTATCGGAAAGAGTTCACCGGTGTGATTCTTGCGGCCACATTGAACCGAGAGATACGGCATCAGCGAAGGTAATTGAGAACCGAGGAAAAAACGCGGTCGGACTGACCGTGTTAGAAAACGCTCGCGGAGGCGATTTGACGGGGATCGACTGGGTTAAACTCGGTCGATCTAGTTAAAAGCCTAAGAACCGAGAATCCCCCGCTACACCGCGCGAGCGGTTAGCGGGGGAGAGTCAATCCCCGATAACTGATAACTGCTAGACTAATTGGGTGATGCTTGCAAGATTAATAAAACCAGTGTCGAGATTAGAATGCAGGGACTTTTAAGAAAACTTTGGCGTGCGATCGAAAACTTTTTTACCCGACTTTTGGGGGGACAAGGGGGAAAGGGGAAAGTACAAGCGATCGAATCTGTTCCCCTAACCGATACAGACTACGAGTTTCTCTATATGCAGTTACTCGATGGAGTGGCCCACGGTTGGCACGAAGGCAGAATTCTGAGATTTTTTGAGAAATTGGGCGATCGAGGTCGGCAAAAAGATTGGGTAGAATGGTTAGAGCGTTTTGGAACCCGTCTGCAATCCTCCGCTTCCCTTAACCAACTTCTCGCCACCAGAATGATTCGTTTAGGAGAATTAGCTCGCGCTTTTCCCGGGATTGAACGTATTGGTGAAGCTTCCTACGAGATCGGTTATCAACTCTACACCAAAGAAACTGCCACTTTAATCTGGGAATACGCCGGCAAGGATGAGGACCCGGGCAGTTATTCCCTGCCGCAACCCCCAGAAAATCTCTTATATTCCGGTGAAACTAGCGATTTTAACGGTAATGACCCAGAAAATCCCCAATTAGAAACCCTCACCCTCGATGAATTATTTAACCGTCTGCAAAACGATCCTACCCTAGCGGGCCAAATGGCCGAACAATTAGGCATCGAAAATAAGGACGCAGAAAGCATTATTGATAGTCTCATCGCTCAATTTTCCTCACAGGAAGGTAAAAACCCTGAAACTGCTGCAGATTGGTTTAATCAGGGCTTAGAACAGGCAAATTTAGGCAATTGGTCAAATGCGATCGCCGACTGGGAACAGGCCTTGACGATCGATCCCCAATTAGCCTCGGCCTGGCATAATCGTGGTAGTGCCTTAGCCATGGTCGGTAACTACGAAGAAGCTTTAAATAGTTATGATCGCGCCCTAGAAATCACCCCCAACGATCACCAAGTCATTAACGCTAGGGGCAGCGCCCTATACGGACTGCAACGTTGGCAAGAAGCGTTAGAATGTTGGCAACAGGTGCTAGAAGCGGACGATAATTTTTATCAAGCTTGGTACAATCGCGGCAGTACCCTAGAAAATTTGGGCGAAAAAGAAGAAGCGATCGCCTGTTATCAAAAAGCTTTAGGGATTGCGCCGGATTTTGAGCTTGCCCAAACCCGTCTAGAGGCTTTACTAGGGCAAAAACCGCCCGAAGACGACGGTAATCCCCCCGCCTGATTCAATCGGAACTTGAGCAGTCAACAGCCTACAATTAGGGAAGGATAGAGACTAATTTTAATCAATCAGGCCCAGCAATGAGTATAAAAAGCAAACCTCCTTCACAATCTCGCCTGATCGGTAATGTTTTATTAGCCGTAGGCGGCTTATTTCTGATTGTTAATCTCCTTTTCCCGCAATTATTTGGCCCTAGCGTCCCCAAAGTTCCCTACAGTCTCTTTATCGACCAAGTGGAAGATGGCAACGTCGCTAGGGTATCCGTGGGACAGAATGAGATTCGTTATCAGCTTAAAAACGACCAAGAGGGCAACTACGGACGAATTTTCAGCACTACACCGATTTTTGACCTAGAATTGCCCAAACGTCTAGAAGCCAAGGGCGTAGAATTCGCCGCCGCACCACCACCAAAAAATGGCTGGATTGGTAGTGTCCTTAGTTGGGTGATTCCTCCCCTGATTTTTGTTGGTATTTGGCAATTTTTCCTCGCTCGCAGCGGTGGCGGTGGTCCGGCCGGGGCTTTATCGATTACCAAAAGTCGCGCTAAAGTCTATGTGGAAGGAGACACCACCAAAACCACTTTTAAAGATGTGGCCGGTGTGGAAGAAGCGAAAACCGAATTGGCCGAAATCGTCGAATTTCTCAAATATCCCCAACGTTACATTCAAATCGGGGCGCGGATTCCCAAGGGTGTCCTCTTAGTCGGTCCGCCGGGGACAGGGAAAACCCTGCTGGCAAAAGCAGTCGCGGGAGAAGCGGGGGTTCCTTTCTTTAGTATCTCAGGTTCGGAATTCGTGGAACTCTTTGTCGGTGCAGGTGCGGCCCGAGTGCGAGATCTATTTGAACAGGCCAAGAAAAAAGCCCCCTGTATTATTTTTATCGATGAATTAGACGCGATCGGTAAATCTCGCGCTAACGGTAATTTTATGGGGGGTAACGATGAACGGGAACAGACTTTAAACCAATTATTGACGGAAATGGACGGTTTTAACGCTGGCGATGCGACGGTGATCGTTCTAGCCGCTACTAATCGCCCCGAAACTCTTGATACCGCCCTTTTACGCCCCGGCCGTTTTGATCGTCAAGTGTTAGTTGATCGCCCCGATCTGGCTGGACGCTTAAAAATCCTCGAAATCTACGCAGGTAAGGTAAAATTAGGATCGGGTGTGGATTTAAAACAGATTGCTACCCGTACCCCCGGTTTTGCTGGTGCTGACTTAGCTAATCTAGTCAATGAGGCGGCTTTATTGGCAGCGCGCAATCAACGCAGCACCGTCGCCCAAGAGGACTTTAATGAGGCAATCGAGCGGGTAGTGGCCGGTTTAGAGAAGAAAAGCCGGGTTCTCTCGGAAAAAGAGAAGAAAATCGTCGCTTATCACGAAGTTGGTCACGCTCTCGTCGGTGCAGTTATGCCGGGGGGTGGTAAAGTTGCCAAGATTTCGATCGTGCCTCGCGGCATGGCAGCCCTCGGTTATACCCTGCAAATGCCCACGGAAGACCGTTTCCTCATGGATGATACGGAATTACGCGACCAAATTGCTACTCTTTTAGGTGGTCGGGCTGCCGAGGAAATTATCTTCGGTAGTATTACTACTGGGGCCGCTAATGACCTGCAGCGGGCGACGGACTTGGCCGAACGCATGGTGACGACCTATGGTATGAGTAAGACCCTCGGTCCCCTAGCCTACGAAAAAGGTCAACAGAATAGTTTTCTGGGAGATGGCATGATGAATCCCCGGCGCTTGGTGAGCGATGACACGGCCCGAGCGATCGATAATGAAGTGAAAGAGATTGTCGAAAATGGTCATCAGCAGGCCTTGGATATTCTCGCTCAAAATCGCGATTTACTCGAAGAAATTGCCCAAGAAATCCTCAGTAAAGAGGTGATCGAAGGGCAACAATTGCAGTCCCTGCTCGATCGCGTTAAACCCCTCGATCGAGAACCTGTTACTGTTTAGATTGATTTGATTTTTGCCCTGCCCCATCTTTGTTCAAGATGGTTTTTTTTTCTATTAGACCTCTTGTAATACTAAATTCAGTAGATGGAAAAGTTTTTGTCCAATAGCGATCGCTAAATGATAGGGGCTAAAAAATTAGGTATTTTCTTAGTATTTATGTACTTAGAGAACGACTAATGATAAGTAAAAGTTATCTATATCTAGATTGACTAATCAAAGAAAAAATCGCTCAAAAAAAACCTAAAAATGTTTGAATAAAATCAATAAACTTCAGCAATAAATT
>NZ_SFBY01000468.1:0-19254 GCF_007095505.1 Microcystis sp. M_QC_C_20170808_M3Col | reverse complement strand
CCTCGATGACCATTTTTATTGATGTGATGGCTTTGACATTCTGGGCATTTCATTGTTCTTTCTGCTTATTTTATTTTTCATTTATTTTACCTCATCATCTCTTAATCTGACAACGCCGTTTTTTAAGAGGGTTTACCACTTGGTCGAGTTATGCGTTCTAAGATTTGCACCGTTATCCTGCGTGGCATTAAGCGAGGAACACTGTGAGCCAGCAAATAATTCTTCAGTCCTGGAATAACATAATTGCGCCCGGCTTCGAGAGCTTTAAGGGCAACTGCTACCACGCGATGAGGAGAGGTAGCACTTCCATCATCAAATATTTTAACTAAAGATCTGGTTGCCGTCGGTCCTGGGCAAAGTGCTAAAACCCGCAATCCTCGATGGCGGTACTCAGCCCAAAGAGCCTCACTAAAGGAAAGCACAAATGCCTTAGTAGCTCCATAAACTGCCATATAAGGCATGGGTTGAAAAGCACCGCTAGAGGATAAGTTAATCACGCCGCCTTCTCCTTTAGCCAGCATTCCTGGAATAAATTTATGGGTTAAATCAACTAAAGCCACTACGTTAACCATTACCTGTGCGTGATCTTGCTCAAGAGGTATTTGTTCAAAGGGTGCATAGTTAAGAAACCCAGCATTATTGACAAGTAAATCCACGGTAAGCTCCATTTGCTCCACAGCGTCAAAAACATCCTGCGCAGCATTTCCCTTGCTTAGATCGATAACAATTACTTCAGTGCGGACACCGTAAACTTGATGAAGATCCGTTGCCATTGTCTGTAGTTTTTCTTCAGCCCTTGCTACCAAAATGACATTCATGCCACGCTTAGCAAGCTCGCGGGCAAATACCTCGCCAATCCCAGATGACGCTCCCGTAATTAATGCTGTCTGACCACGATAATTGAACATAAACTTTTCTCTTTTACTTAAAGATTAGACACATCTGCTTAGACGGCGAAATTATCACCAACAAAAATGTTATTGTTAGTCAAAGTAAGTCCAGATGATAGTTTAGCAATCTGAACTTGAGCGATTCCGCCTACACCATCAACATCAAAGAATAAAGCCCCGTTAGCTGTGTTATAAACAAATCTATCATTAGAATCAACTGCTGCTGCACCAATGACAAATTGCTCGGGCATCAGCAAAGTACTGGCTATGAGGTCATCGGTGAAACCCGCAGCAGAGATGATTATAATATCATTAATAACTGAAAAATCTGTAATAGTGTCAATGCCATCTTGGGGACTACTGAAAACAAATTGATCGGCACCAGCACCGCCCGTAAGAGTATCTCCACCCAAGCCACCAATTAATACATCGTTGCCACTATCACCAAAGAGAGCATCATTGCCCACCTCGCCAAAAAGAATGTCGTTACCAGAACCACCAAAGAGAGCATCGTCACCATCACCGCCATTAAGTACGTCGTCACCAACATCACCAATGATGCCATCGTTGCCATCACCACCAATGATGCCATCGTTGCCATCACCGCCCCAGATGCCGTCGTTGCCATCACCCCCTGTTACCTGCTCGTCGCCAGAACCGCCAATAATCCCGTCTTTGCCAGCACCTCCACTTAAAGTATCATTGCCAGCATCACCATTGAGAATGTCGTCGCCATCACCGCCATTGAGAGCGTCATCACCATTGCCACCAAGGAGAATGTCACGTCCATCACCCCCAAGGAGAATGTCGTTGCCATCGCCGCCACTTAAATAGTCGTTGCCACCTCCGCCGAACAGTAAGTCATTACCGCCACCCCCAAGTAAGGCATCGTTGCCATCGCCAGTCACTAAAGTATCGTTGCCAAGTCCACCATCAAGATAGTCATTGCCACCGTTGCCATATAAAATATCATCACCATTGCTGCCGAATAAAAGATCGTTGCCAGTGGTGCCGATAAAAGTAGCCATCTCATTTTCTCCTTTGCAATAAAAATCTGATTTATTTTAAGTTACTCAAACTTTTTGTCAGCTTTTTGTAAGCGACTAACTCCCAAGAGTCCGAGTCCTAATAGTAAACAAGACAGGGTATTAGAAGGCTCAGGAATTGGCGTTAGGGAAAGAGTCACCGCCCGATTGTTAGCATCAGGAACAATGCGAGCTACTTCGACTTCATCCCCTGTCCAAAACACTCCATCAAGTCCAGGAGTAAATAAAGGGGTAATGGCAGAACTGAAAAATTCTAGCTGACTCCTGGCTCCTTCTGGAGGAAACCCAGTTAAAGGTGAGGATAGATTGAGGGTTACGGGGTCTCTGGTGCGAATTGTTCCTTCTGGCGTTCCTTGGTTTTCTAAAAAGAATTTCAAGAAACTATCTCCTAAAGAGGAATTATCGCTTCTTTGGCTGATAGCTCCTGCCGAATAGAGGGAAACATAGGGTAAAGTTGACCCGGAAGGAGTCGGGGCTAAATCCGGCACTCCATCCCCAGCTAAGGCAGTAATCAGGGGGACAAAAGGAGTAGGACCTGAAGCGATATTGTGGAAGACTTCCAGTTGAACTACGTCGGCAATACCATCAACACTGCCTACATTACCCAGTAAAGGATCGCCAATAATGGCATCAACGGGATTTCCTAATAAAATCTTAGTTTTTCCCTGAAGAATTGCGGTAAAATCTGGTAAATTGTTCGGACTAAAGCCAAAGTTAGCACTAACGATAACTGTGTTAGCAAAATCGTAGATCTGGCTCGAACAATTAGAAATCCAATTGTTCCCTGAACCACAGTTTAAAGAAGAGGCATTGGCGGGAGTTATTGCTCCTGGCAATAGGGAAACTGTTAAGCCCATAATGCTTGGAATAAGTGGCAGCATTTTAAACTTAGAGTTTTTCATTTGTCTTATCCTTGAGATTAATCTGTTGTAAGATTTTCCTGATTGCATCGACAACTAATTGAGGTTGATCAATGTGGATATTATGACCACTGCCGTAAGCGATTTGTAAGCTTCCCGAAGTCGAAAGCTGGGAGGTTTCTGCCTGTAATTGCCGCCAGATAGACTCAGCTGCTTCTACATTTTGCCCGGAAAACATATTCAGTCCGTGAGAAATTACGACTAAGGGTAAGTGAGAGGGAAAGGAAGTTTTACTGACCAATGCAGCATCTTTTTCCATTAATGCGCTTTCGGCTAAGGCAGTATTAAAGCTTTGAGGCAGGAACTTCGCTAAAACAACAGATTGTACAGACGGGGGCATTTTTTGGACAAATTCGGGAGCGACATCACTGCCTTTGAGTTGCAGCAGGAGGCGCAAGATTCCCAGGCGAGAAATGATCGATAAACTGCGAAACATTTGCCGCGTTGCTGCCATATTTTTCCTAAATTCATTCCCCAGACGGCTATAGACATTTGCCGGTACCGCATCCACTAAAACCACTCCTACTACTTCTGAGGGATACTGGCTGGCAAACAAGCGCATATTCAACCCCCCCAAGGAATGACCCACCAGTAAATAAGGTCCAGCTATTCCCCCTTTTTTCAGTAGAGTGTGTAGTTCTTGAACCATAATCAGGCTGGTGCGAGGATGGGGACTGGGTTCACTCCAGCCGTAGCCAGCGCGGTCGTAAACACAGACAGAGGTGAACTTTGCTACTTCTGATTGAACCCAATGCCAGAGGGGAGATATTCCCCCTAGTCCATAGTCCATCACCACAGTGGGACTACCTTGACTTTTACAGTGGAGATGCAAGCGATAACCCCCTACATCTATCAATTGACCAGGTGGTGGATACTTACTTTGATCTTTAATTGTGGCAACTTGCTGGTAAACCAGTCCTAAAAGTACCAGTAGTGCCACCAAAGTAATAAGTATTCCGCCGAGTAGCCAAAATTTCATCTTTTTTCCCTATGATTCATTAGTTAACTGATAAAATTCTCTACTAAGCGCCGATCTGGAGAACTGGTTTACTATCGGTTAAGGTGAGATAAACACAACGTTTTTTGTCTAATTCAGAGAGCCAACAGTAAATCGGAATTCCAGGACAATTAGCATTTTCAGGCGGAATGTTTGGCTCAACAAGAGTCGGTAAATCAGAAAACTTAAGCAGCGTTCTCGGTTTACCCAAATTAATGGCAGCAACGGCAGCTGCCATGATAAACATTGACCCAATTTCACTCAGTCCTCTGCCTTCTAAGGAAACTGAGTTTCCCTGCTCAAGCGCTTGGAGTTCTAAGTCGGAAAGGTTTAAACCAATGCGGTTTATTCCTCGACGCAATTCATGAGACTCTAAGAGCAATTGAGATAGAACAAGGGTAGTTGATTGCATGAGAAGTCCCTCCAATAAGATCAGGATACAACAGCAATAAAACTAAGAAGCAAACGACTCAATTTTTACTGCTTTATTTGCCACTTCTTCAACCGGAAAAGAGTATTTATCCTGCGGTTGATAATGATAGCTCTTAAATTCTTCACGCATCTTTTCCATTTGGGTGTTGTCAGGTATTCCTCGCGTTTTCCACTTATAGATAACTTCGGCAATAGTCGCTTGAACCGATAGGCTCAACATCCGACCAAAGTAGTACCAGTGTCGTGGGGTTAACCAGCCAGCTAGTCCAAAAGCTTTCCACTGAAAGAGAGCGTACCAAATAGCGATGTAGAAATAAACAGCTTTCATACTGGCAAAAACATTACACCGCCGAGGCTCGAATTTAGTATTTTCTAAGAAGTCATCAAAGTGCTTTAATGTCCCATAATTGCCCCATAATTGGTCAGCACGATAGGCATCCATTAAGCCGATATTAGCTCCTTCTTCAACTAATTGATGAAACTCTTTACATAAGTCAGCGAAAATGCCATCTACATTTCCATTAGCAATCTTGACGTAGCGGGGGATAAAATTCAAGTCCAGATGCCATTTACCAATGTAGGTGGGAATATGCACACCAAACCACCACATATACTCAAAATAAATTCGCCAACTCATAACACTAGCATGACCGAGTTGATAGGCATGATCTCGGTAGAGACAGTTGACAGTACGAGCATAAGCTAGGTTGAAATCATTGTAAGCGGATCGTTTTTGTTCTGCTGCTGCTTCCCCTGCTAATTTAGCGCGGATAATTTCTGTGACACTTTCCACCTCAAAAGCGATCATGGTCGTTCCATAGGAATAAAAAGCATCGAAAATATGGGCGGCATCGCCAATAATGTACCAGTTGTCAGAAGAGAAGAGAACTTTACTTTTGTGGGCAATTTTCGGCCAGTAATGAAAATCAACTACTTCCCCACTGTCAATCAATCGAGAGAGAATAGTATGATTCGCATTGAGAAAACTGGAAAACTTCTCAAGGTTGTTGATGCTTTTAGCGGGGATAACATCGTGATGGTGAATGATGCCAATAGATAACTCCATAGACTTCTTATCAATGGGAATCATCCACAACCAATGGCCCTGGCCAAAATAATGATTGGTGGCATAGTAATGGCTGGTAGATGCGCCTTCGGGATGGTAGCCACTGTGGAAAATTGTGCGGTCTATATTTTTCACCCGCAGCCACGCCGAACCATTATTGACTCCCAGGAGATTTTCTGGACCGGAAAGCACATTATCAGTTTTGCGTCCAATAATAAAATTCCGTCCTGCGGCATCGATAACGTGCTTGGCTTGAAGGGTAATATTTTCCTCGCCAACTTTAGCGTAAACTGTTTTCAGATCATCCCCTTGAGTGAGATCTACATCTTTGACCCGTCCATTGTAAAAATCGGCTCCCATCTGACAATTCATCGCCAGTAAATCTTGCTCAAATTTAGCCCGTTGTAGGTGAAAAGAACCAACCGGAGTTTGACGGTTTGCCCAGACATGATAGTAATCGTCAAGGCTGGCTGTTTTTGAGGTATCTTTAGGCCAGTGAAAATTGAGACCAGATTTGGGAGTGTGGTTTTCGATTAGATAGTCGTGCAGTCCTAATTCTTTACAGAGAAATAAAGCCGCAACTTCGATTAAAGACTCACCAATTTTTAGATCTTTGTCCGTCCTTTCCATAGGACGGGGATCAATCATGGCGACGCGAATGCCCGGAATGTTCAGCATCAGATGTCGTGCTTGGCACAGTCCAGCAAAGCCAGCTCCCATGATAATGACATCGTATTCGAGAGATTTAGTAGCGGTGGGATTCATGGTTAACTCCTTAATAATTGAGAGAATGATGGAAGAAAGAAGGTCGTAAATTAAAAATTAAAAATTGAAGAGCTAACAATTTTTAATTTTTAATTTTACATTTTTAATTGCCAGATGGGAATCGTTAAGAATGGGATGCTTCTGTTAGCCAAGGCTGGAGTGTCGGTTGATATTGATAAGTTTTAAACTCTTGGCGCATGGCTTCAATTTCGCTATTGGCGGGCAATCCTTTAGTTTTGAACTTGTAAATTAACTCGCCGATAGTTGCTTGCCCTGATAACCCTAACAGACGGAAAAAGTGGTAAATATGTCGTGGATTAAGACAACCCCGTAGGCCAAATGCTTTCCATTGGAAGAGAGCATACCAAAGAGCCGCATAAAAACAGGTAGCTTTTAAACCAGCAAAGACATTACAACGGCGGGGTTCAAACTTAGTATTTTCTAAGAAGTCATCAAAGTGTTTGAGAGTGTGATAACCCTTGAAAAGTTGATCGCCCCGGTAACAATCCATTAACCCAATATTGACATCCTTGTCTGCTAGTTCGGTAAATTGTTGGTTTAAATCAGCAAACAGTCCATCAATATTGCTGTTAAGGGTTTTGAGAAAGATCGGAATATAGGTGAGGTCCAAATGCCATTTACCTACATACATAGGAATTTGCACCCCAAACCACCACATATATTCAAAGTAAATGCGCCAACTCATCACACTGGCATGACCTAACTGTTTGTCGTGTCCCCGATAGAGACAATTGACACTGCGAGAATAGGCTAAGTTAAATTCATTGTAAGCAGTCCGCTTAGCTTCTGCGTCAGCTTCTCCTGCTAGTTTGGCCCGCACAATCTCCGTTATCCCTTCAATCGCTAAAGCAATCGTGGTGGTTCCGTAGGAATAGAAAGCATCGAAGATATAAGCAGCGTCGCCAAGTACATACCAATTATCAGGAGAAAATAGGGTTTTGCTACTGTGAGAAATCCGCGGCCAATAGTGGAAATCTACCGCTTCTCCACTGTCAATAATATTGGCAAGAATTTGGTGGTTATTTCGCAGGAAATTATGGAATTTTTCCCGGCTGTTTACCTGAGTAGAATCAATCACATCATGGTGATGAATCACACCAATAGATAATTCCATTGTTTGGGTGTCAATCGGAATCATCCACAGCCAATGTCCTTCTCCAAAATAGTGATTAGTTGAGTAATAATGGCTGGTTGAGGCATTAAGAGGATCGTAGCCACTGTGAAAAATAGTACGATCTACATTTTTGACTCGTACCCAAGCAGAACCTGTGTTTAATCCCATTAAGTTTTCTGGACCAAATAGGAGGTTGTCAGTCTTGCGTCCGATGATGAATTTCCGTCCTGCTGCATCGATAACGTGTTTGGCTTGTAGGTCGATTCTTTCATCGCCAACCTTAATTTTAACCGTTTTAATGGCATCGCCAGGGGTTAACTCAACATCGACAACTTGCCCGTTATAGAAAGTGATTCCCATAGCTTTATCCATTTTCAGCAAGTCTTGTTCAAACTTGGCACGGTTGATTTGAAAGGAGGGAATGGGTACTTGTCGGTTGGAACCAGCATGGTAGTAGTCGTCAATTGTTTCGGTTTTTGCTGGGTTTTTCGGCCAGTGAAAGTTCAACCCTTGTTTGGGGGCGTGATTTTCAATTAAGTAATCATGAAGTCCCAATTCTTTGGCGAGAAAAAGAGCCGCAATTTCAATGGTAGATTCGCCAATTTTTAAGTCCTTATCTGTGCGTTGTTCGGGACGGGGATCGACTAGAGCTACTTTGATATTGGGAATCTTGAGCTTGAGGTGTCGCGCTTGACATAAGCCAGCAAAGCCAGCCCCCATAATGACCACATCATACTCTTTATCTTGAGTCATTTGCATTGATTTACTCCTGAATTAATCGACGTTATTTTTGGCAAATTGCTTGAATTTGAGAGAGTAAAAAACTGTGAGATTTGAACCAAGTTTTAAGAAAGTTCAGCACTCCAGGGCTGTAACTTACCTTGATAGCGATATTCTTTGAATTCTTGGCGCATTTCCTCGATTTCGCTATTATCTGGCAGACCACGAGTCAAGAAGTTATGCCGCATTTCTCCCAGGGCTGATAATCCACTTTGGGCTAACAGATAGCTAAAATGAGCTAAATTGCGGGGTTTCAACAGGCCGCGCCAGCCAAAACCTTTCCACTGGAACATCGCATACCAGATTGCCACATAGAAAAAGGTATTTTTCATGCTGGTGAAAATGTTGCAACGTTGGGGTTCAAGCTTGCTATTTTCTAGGAAGTCTTCAAAGTGTTTGAAGGTATAGTAACTGCCGATTAGTTGATCGGCTCGAATCGCATCCATCAAACCCATATTAACTCCTCGCTCTACTAGTTCGTTACCGTCTTGATAGACATCGACGAATAAGCCATTGAGAAAAGTACGGAAAGGTCCGGTAAACTGTTTGAGAAAACTCGGCTCTAAATGCCATTTACCGATGTACATGGGGACTAAAATACCAAACCACCACATATACTCAAAGTAAATCCGCCAACTCATAATACTGGCATGACCTAACTGTTTTTGATGTTCCTGCATGAAAGTGTTGACGCTATCAGTAAAAGCCAAATTAAAGTCATTGTAAACAGCCCGTTTTTCTTCAGCATTGGCATCGTTTGCCAATTTGGCGCGGACAATTTCGGTAATGCTTTCAATGGCGATGGCAATCATCGTCGTCCCCAAGGAATAAAAAGCATCAAAAATACAGGCTGAATCTCCCACCACATACCAGTTATCAGGCGAAAACATCACTTTACTTTTGTGGGCAACTCGGGGCAAATAATGAAAGTCAACCAACTCGCTATTTTGCAATAATTTATAGAGAACCGTATGGTTAGCTTTCAAAAAAGCAGTAAACTTTTCTTGGGTGTTTATGGTGGCTGCGGGAATGACATCGTGGTGGTGAATGACTCCGAGAGAAAGTTCTTTACTATCTCGATCAATGGGAATCATCCATAGCCAATGACCAGGACCAAAATAATGGTTGGTGGCGTAGTAATGACTGACAGTGGTTCCTGCTGGATGATAACCACTATGGAAAATGGTACGATCTACATCTTTAATCCTTACCCAAGCGGAGCCATTATTAACTCCTAAGAGTTGATCTGAACCAAAAATGAGATTGTCGGTTTTTTGGCCGATAATAAATCGGCGACCAGCAGCATCAACAAGATGCTTAGCTTTTATTTCTATGGTTGTATCCTCTAATTTTACTGTGACGGTTTTGAGTTGGTCGCCTTCGGTTAAATCTACATCGACAACTCTTCCGTTGTAGAAGGTTGCTCCCATTTCCTTATTCATTTTGAGCAAGTCCCTTTCAAACTTTGCTCGGTTGATCTGAAAGGTCGGAATCGGGGGTTGACGATTGATCCAGACGTGATAATAATCATCAATTGAATCAGTTTCAGCTGGGTTTTTTGGCCAGTGGAAGTTCAGTCCTGCTTTGGGGGGATGATTTTCAATCATGTAATCATGTAGTCCCAACTCTTTACAGATCAGTAGGGCGGCTATTTCAACTGTAGATTCGCCAATTTTGAGATCTGTATCGGGTCGATTTTCTGGGCGAGGATCAATCATCGCCACCTGAATATTAGGGATGTTGAGCATGAGGTGTCGCGCTTGACATAAGCCAGCAAAGCCAGCCCCCATAATTACAACATCGTAGTGCAAAGCTTGAGTCGTGTTCATTGATCAATTTCTCCTGTAAAGGGATGAGAATTACGGTTCTTCGTTACTTGGTCTGGTTTTATCGGGGGGCATAAATCGACTAAATCCTGATCTGACAAGAGACTTAATTGATTAGTTCGTTCTAGATCAACAACAAAGGTTTTCATCCCTTATAATCCCCGTCTATTACATAACACAAACCGAAGAACCAGAATTACGTTAGGTTAGTTCAATTGAGAGGGAGAATCTTTTGAGGAAAGTATGGTTCGGCTCTCCATTAACCATTTTTCGATGCGTCGCCCTTGCCACATCCAAAGTCCAGTGAAGCTTAAGAGGGGAAAGACAACAATCCCGACGGCTATCAGCATTCCTGGATGATTGCGCCAGGGGGAATAGATAAAAATCCCTAAGAGGAGTGATGCCAAGATGTGGATCAGTCGGAGTTGGTTTTTCAATGATTTATTCGGCTTGTACATGAAAAATTTTCCTGGAGAGATAGATAGAGAAAAGTGAGAAATCAGAATCTAGTAAGTCGGTTGGTCTGAGGATGGGTGGGAAACCCATCCTCGAGAGCAGGTTTTCCTACACCATTAAGAGAGCCGCTTCCCCGGTTGTCGCCCCCGCGACTAAAGACTGCTTCACCGCTTCGGGCCAAGGTGCGGCTACCGCCGTTCCATCTTTTCGCCGCTCCACCCAAGCCACATCTTGTTGACCCACATGAAGTTTTGCCAATGTGCCATCAGGCTGTTCCCGGAAGAACTCAAAGTTGAAGGATGCGCCATACTCGGATACTGAACGCACATAGAGAAGGGTGCGAATGCGATCAAAAGGCATCGCTTCCCGTAGATAGTCCATGCGGGTATAGAGACAGACCATTTCCCCGCAAGGATTAGAAATCCGCAAATATTCAGGAGCAACCGAGTAAAGGAACAGGTCGAGAATGCGTCCTTGCCAGATGAAATAATTGCCGTAGTAAACATTACCGACCAAATTCGATTCTTCCAGAGTGGTTTGGAAGATCTCAGACCGCAATAACCGTCCATAGCGGCTTTCTTGTTGTGGAATGTCATCAATGACTGCGCCAGGCTTGAGGGAAGCAAGGCTCGCAGGTAGGGGAGCCAGAGGCAGGGTTTCCGGGTGTTTTAAATCAAGGCTGGCGGGTTTGTCAGCGGCAAAGCGAGCCAAATAGTCTTGGAGATAGGGCGGGAAAGGCATGGGAGCAGGAACCCCATAGCTGACTAACCGCACCCAAGTGGCTTTAACTTCGGCAATCGCCAGACGCTCTAGGGAATTATCGGGCAATACCTTACAAAACTCGATGTAAGTCTCAAAGGAGGAGCCGACAATATTGCCTACCCAAGCTCGCGCTTGAATCACATCATAGGAAGTGGCTTCTCCCACAACTCGCAGGCTAACGGAATTGGTAACCATGCCCCAATCTCCAGTTAGGAAGTCGGCTAACATTTGCTGGGCAATACTTTCCATCGGCAATTCCCGAATTTTGCCAATCCAGCGAAAATATTGGGCAAAGTAAACGTGACGGCTAATGCTACCACTATCTTTGAAACTGACTTGATAGCGTTGCTCATAGACTAATTGTCCTTGCGGCCCGTCATGAGTGTAGCGAGAGCTATGGCTGTCAATTTTCCCAGGTGTCGCTGGGATAATCGCCGCTTCCGTTGCTTGAGGAGACTGGAAATTAGCTTCTGTGGGGACAGACACTGGGGTGTGGGAAACCACAATCGCCACCATCCGTTCTGGTGGACGGGTTAATTTGACAGGGACAGTCAGCACTTGAGACTCACCCTCCGGGGTTGAGGTGGATAACAAGACCCCATCCCCTTGTTTCGCCACTAGAGAAAACTGCGGATCACTACCATTAAAAGCTTTGCGAACTGCTTCTGTGGCTGACCAAATCCTCATACCGGCACGCTCTTGGCTGTCTCCTTGGCGCACTAATTGCTCCATCAGTTGACTGCGGCGATCGCTTAAGAGGGCGACCCAGTCCTCGGTGCTGCGAGGGGTAATTGCTTCGATATCACAACCTTGGGGGGTTTCAGCGACAGTGCAGAGACAATAGCGATCGCAGTGAGATAAAGAAACATTTAACCCAGAAACTTGTGTCCCGCTCAGTTGAGGCTTACCAGAGGGGAGAGACTCAAGCTCGAAAACAAGTTTTTGATCGGGTTTGAGTCCTAGCTTAGTTTTCAGCGCGCGTTCTACAATGGGTTTTTCCTGTTGGCGGCGCTGTTCTAAGGATTTCCCTTGCAGGTTAGGCGCATAACCAAGCGCAACGGTAGGCGGTGGAATCTCGAATCCCTGACAAGTTGTCTGTAACACTTGTCGCAAGTGTTGGCGATCACGGGTTTCGGGATTACCTAACTCAGCAGCAGTAGGATTTTCCTGGTGTTCTTCGAGAATCCGTAGGCGATAACCGCTCAAGCGTTCAATTAAGTTCCCCTGCTCATCGGTAGCAATCACTTCACTAATATACTCCCGATCTTCCCGGGCCAATAGGTTAACGGTGACAAGGCGGCGACCTTGATCGCTGCTGGCCGGTTTAAATCGCTCAATCTTGGCAATTTCCACAGGCAAGCAGATATCTTGGGGAATGGTCAACTGTACCGATTGGAGCAAGACATCGCGAAAATAGGGATCGCCGAGGATTAAGGAGTGATTCAATCCTTTGCTAAAGCTTTGATTGGATAAATCTTCTCCAGAAAGTTGCGAGTGGGAACGGAAGACACTCTGTTTTTCACTAAGGGTGTAAATTTCACCCAGGCGTTGAAAACGTTCTCCCTGGAAGAGTAAATCCCCGTAGAGATCGGTTTTGGGAGCGATTGGAAGAGGTTCGCCTAATTCGGGTTTTTCCTGAGAAGCGGAAGTCAACTCTCCGAGAATGAGATTGGCAGAAAAATGAGCGAGAGAAAAGCCCGTTTGCTCGGTATAAATGCCGACTTTAACTCGACGTTCCCCATTGCTGGTAGCTTCGGCAATTTCTGCTTCAATTTGAATCTCAACTCCAGTCTCTGGATTAACGACTATTGGTCGTCGTAGAGAAATATCTTCTAGGCGAACAATTGGGGGGGTTGAGGTTCCTGTCAGGTAAGCTACAGCTTGGGCCATGGCACATAACCCAAACACGGTGGGGAACAAATAGGAACCGCGCCAAAGGTGGTCTTTGACATAGAGATCCTTCCCTAAACTCAGATGAGTCCGCACGGTCAAGGCTACCTGTGGTTCCACATATTGGACATTTTCGATAAAGCGCAGTCCGGCGGGAGAGGGTAAAGGGGTTGGTAACCAGGTATCTAAGCCACCCAAGCGAGCAGTGATTACTACCTGTGAGGTGCTTGGTGCGTTTTGGAAAAGCTTGAGAAAGCGGCTGACTCCTTCACTCGGAGCAATCGCCTTGATCCCCATGCGCTCTAGATGCTTGACACTGCCAAGACGCGCTCCCATGCCGATTTCATCCCAAACGCTATAAGCAAGCGCAAGTACCTGGGTTTGGGGGTGTTGGCGTTGGTACTGTTGTAACAGCAAGGACAGGGATTCATTGGCAAAGGCATACCAAGCATTACCAGGCATTCCAGTAACGCCGATAATCGAACTAAAAGCGATAAAGAGCTTGGGTGGGTTAGAGGCTAATGTCTGCAATAAGTTGTAAGCTCCCAAAAGTTTGGGTGAGACTTCTGTTTGAGCATCTTGGGGTCTAACTTGTTCGACGCGACGGGGTTGATTGAGTCCGGCTCCGTGAACTACTCCCGTGATGGGTCCTAATTCCTGGGTCACTTGGTCAACTAACTGTTGGACTTCGGTAGGATTGGCAATATTGCAGCGATAGTAAGCACCGGTGAGTCCTTGAGCCGCTAAGCGCTTGAGAGTTTGGGCAATTTCGCTGTTGCTATCTTCGGCTTCTGGCGCTGGTGCTCGCCCCACCAAAGCCATTTTCACTCCCGTTTCTTTTCCTAAAGCGAGAGCGCATTCGGCGGTAATTCCCTTGGCTCCACCTGTCACCAGAATTACGTCTGAGGCTGACCAGGTGAGGGAACGGGGCGTATAATCAATCGGCTGCTGTAACTGGGCTTGGGGGATTAGTCTTACTTGCGTCGCATCATAGCCAACGGTTGTAATCGCCTCAGATCCGGCTAGTTCCTGAATTACTAATTTACTGGCCTGAGTTGGTTCAATTTCTGCCGCCAAATCTATTACCCGGACTCGTGCTTCTTGGCGTTCTAGATGAACACTGCGGGCAAAGGCCGCGGCTGAAGCGACTTCGGGATGGTATTCCCCCTCACCAGTGCCAAAACGCCCCCCACCAAATTGAATATAAGCTAAAGTTGCCGAGGGATTGGTGTGGCTAATGGTAGCAACACTGCTGAGGCGAGTTACCATGGCGGCGAGGGGTAATTCCGATGGCAAGGGGGAAATATCGGGTAAAATCCCTAGATAGTGGGAGAATAAACCGATACTGGCGGGTTCTGCCGCTGCGATTTCGGCGTAGGTCTTTTGTTGGACTTGCGCGCCCAATTGCTCTAATTGCTTGGTAAGAGTTTGAGCAATCGATGTGCCAGCATTAGATAGATTCCCCAGGTCTAAAACATCAGAGACAATTAAGACTTGAGCTTGTGACCAATCAGTCGCAATTGTTGGTGGAGTCAGAGGTTGAGGGACATATTCAATGGCGTAGTTACGAACCCAGTTGACAAATGGGGGAGAATTGTTTTGGCTTGCTGGCAGCACTGATGTTTTCTCTGAAGCAGCAGTTTTGACAGAGAGTTGGTTTGATACCTTCTCCAGCGCCGTAATGACATCCGCCAAAGTTCCATTCGCTAAAGCTGAGGGATCTAGTTTTCCAGTTGCTCCCACTTGTTTGACTGCTGTAGCAACTAGCTCGGCTGCTTTAATAGAATCGAGGTTTAAATCATCAAGAAGACGAAGATCGAGGCTGAGAGTATCTTTAGGAAACCCAGTCATTTCTTCGACTAATTCCAGTAGTTTTTGGGTAATATCGGGGGAAGTTGAAGGCGGGGAAGCCAGAGGCGCAACTTCTATGTGCTGAGGAATCCCAGTCGGCATTCCCACCGCAACAATGGCATCAATAGCCTGTTTTACTTCTTGCAAAGTAGCATTAGCTAAAGCAGAAGGATCAATTTTTCCGCTCACACCAAAGGTTTTGGCGGCTGTCGCTACTAACTCGCCAGCTTTGATGGAATCTAAATTCAAATCATCTAGTAGTTTGGCATCAAGATTGATGCTGGCTACTGGATAGCCAGTTTTTTCTGCAACTAACTCAATTAAACGTTTCTCAACAGTTAAATTGGTTTGGATTACTGTTGTTTCTGGGATTCGCTTGCCATTGCCATTGCTATGACCATTGCTATTAGCAGTGCTATGACTATGGCTATTAACAGGTCTATTTACCTGATCACTGTTCTGAAAGGGAATCAGATTAGTTGCTGGACTTTTAAGCAAAATATAAGACTGAAGATCTGCTTTGATAACTTGGGACAAAAACTGGCTTCGGTTAGAGAAGTAATGGGAGAGAATTTTGACAATCTCTTGATTGCCAACGGCTTGTTTGGAGTCAGAAGAATAAGTCATAATGTCCTCTAGGCATTGTGATTGTTTACAAAGGGTAAGCTTTGGATATCGGCACTGATTAACTCAGAGAGAAAAGAACCACGTTCCAGCAGGTAATTTGCCAAGACTCTCGTTAGTTCATCATCTGCAAAAAGACTTTCTGGTTGAGAAAAATTCGAGGAATAAGCGAGAGCCGTATTTGGTGATGACTGTTGTATTTCTCTCCAAGAGAAGGCAGAACTCGACTCAATTTCTTCAAGAGATACCGGAAAAGATCGTTCGCAGGGATTATCAACAAACAGACGCTCAGCAGCCGGGACAAAAGGACGAACCAGTCGTTGTTCATACAACGCTTGCCAGTTGAGTTCGCCTCCTTGGACAAAGTAAGCGGCTAAAAAAGTATTCAAATCGCAAGCGATACCCGGTTTTGACTCTAGGGGAAAACAGAGGGGAGAAGGAACTATTGATCCTACTAAACCAGAAAGCACTTTTCCCGGTCCAACTTCAACTATCAAGTCACATTTATTCTTCAGATTTTCGACAAGAGAAACAAAATTTACCTGAGCAACAACCTGATGAGCAAAGTGTTCTTTTAAGTTGAGTCCTGAATTAACTATCTGGCCGTTGACACTGGTAAATAGAGGCAGAGAAACTTGCTCGAAAATCTCAGGAATGGGAGCTTCTTTTCGCAAATATTCAGCTGCTGTCGCCACCATTTGGGAGTGAAAAGCATTCGCTACTGGAAGTTGGCGAACTTGAATTTCTTGGGCTAGGGCAACGTCACAAACAGCAGCAACACTGTTTTTTTCTCCAGAAATAACTGTCTGTTGAGGACTATTGATATTAGCAACTGTTACATACCCAGAAATCCCTTGTAAGAGCTTTTGCGCGGTGGCATCCGAGCAAGCTAAACTCGCCATTGTCCCGATAGAATCGCCCTTAACTGTCATTGCTTTTCCCCGCATTGCGGCAAAGCAAAGGAGGGTTTTTTCATCATAAGCACCAGCCGCTTCAAAAGCAGTCAATTCGCCCAAACTATGACCCCCTAGTGCCACTGGTTCCAGTCCAAGTCGCTTCAGGTAATGCTTCCACAGTAGTGAAGTCAAGCAGATTGCTTGCGGTGCAACATCGGTGAGAGCCTTAAACCATTGTTCTACTTGTTGTTGGTTAACAGCGCGGTCAAGAGGACGGTAAATTAATGGACTAATCGGTTCAAAACCAGATTCAATCAGCCATAAATCTGCCTGTTGCACTAACTCTCTTGCCCAAGAATATCGCTCCACCAAAGTCCGGGCCATGTTCAGCTTTTGTGAACCTTGTCCTGGAAAGAGAAAAGCTACTCGAGAACGCTGCACTTGATGGGCGAGCCAGATGTCTTTTCGCTGGGATATATATGTTTCTCCCGCGGCTGGGGGTTGAGAGTGAAGAATGTTGATTAAATGCTCCAAGCGCTCCAGTAATTCTCTGGGGGTTTCTGCCACAATGGCGGCGCGAATTGAAGTCTGAGGGGCTAATTTTTGAGCATTCTGCGCTGCTAAATCCACCATATCTGCTAAACTCATCCCTTTGGCTTGTTCTGAGAAAATTTGCAGAGATTCCAGCAGTTGGGCAAGAGAATTAGCCCCGAAGACAAAGATTTCGCTATCTTGGTTGGAGACTAAAAGCGAACGCTGGTCTAAACTGGGTTTTAACCGGGGGGAAGGTGCATCACCAGATATTAGGGTTACATGGGAGTTAATGCCCCCAAAACCCATCGCCGACACTCCCGCCCGTAAAATCTCCGTTTCCGGGTAGACTTCCCCTAGTTGCACTGGATATAAACATTGGGCGCTCTCCTCGAAAACGGGATTCGGTTCTTGACAGTTAACGGTCGGGGGAACGATCCGCTGATTAACCGCCATGACCGCTTTAATGAAACCCCCGATCCCGGCCGCCGCTTTCGTATGACCAACTAGGGATTTAAAAGAAGTCATGCCACAGGAACGCGGGGGGGCAGGTTTCGAGGCGTTCATCGCTAGGGCTACCCCTTCAATTTCAGCCCGATCGCCTACGGGGGTTCCGGTTCCATGTCCTTCAATAAAATGAAGAGACTGGGGACTATAACCGGCTTTTTCGTAAGCTCTTAATAGGGCTTTGGACTGTCCCACCTTGGAGGGTGCGGTAATGCCTCCTTTGCCGTCGGAGGACAGAGCCCAACCGTTCAACAGGGCATAAATGTAGTCGCCATTGGCCTGTGCGTCGGCTAATCGTTTGAGAACGACAAAACCAGCTCCCTCCCCAGGGATAAAGCCACTGGCACGGCGATCGTACACTTTCATATCCTGGCTGGTTAAGGCGCCGGTTTTGGCGAAACCAATTAATTCAAAGGTATCGAGACTGATATCAATGCCACCGGCTAAGGCCATGTCTAAATCGCCATTACTTAAAGCGTTGGCGGCAGTGACAACGGCGATTAGGGAGGAGGAACAAGCGCCATCCACGGTATAACCACCACCGTCAAAATTAAAAAAGTTACAGATTCGTCCGGCTATGGTGTTGGACAGTCCTCCAGCAAGGCTATCTTCGGTAATGGGTGGGAAAACGGATTTATAGAATTTCTCCATCGTTTCGAGAAGTTCTTCCACAATTGTTCCAGACAGTCCTTTGACTTCGGCAGCGGCTCGCAAGGCTCTTCGTACGTAGGGCCAACGTAACCGCATCACATTCGATCGAGTATGTTCTCCAGTTAAGGAATTGCCGAGAATGACCCCAGTTTTTTGGGTGGGAATGGTATCTCGACGATACCCAGCATCTTCGATCGCTTTGTTGGCCACTTCTAAGGCTAACCAATGCACGATGTCGGTTCCATCGACCGTTTTTTTCGGAACTCGACGATTAACCCAGTCGAATTGAAAGCCATCAATGAAGGCCCCGCGTGTTCCGTAGGTTTTATCGGGAGTGGCGGGATCGGGATCATAATATTCCGAGAGTGGTAAACGTTGGTCGGGAAACTGGCGAAATTGACAACGACGCGCCAAAATATTCTCCCAAAGTTCGCTTAATTGGTTGGCACCAGGGTAATGGCAACCCATTCCGACAACGGCTATAGGATGAGCGATTTTATCGCTTTGAGTTTTCGGCATTTTTTTCCTTGTTTTGAGGACAATAATTGTGTTTTATAACTATCTGGTTATCCTAGTAGAGGGAACCCAGCCAGGTCTTTTTTCGGTATTTCCCGAAAGGTGATTATTTATGGTTATTTAGCAATTACAACTATCTCATTTGCACTGAAAATAACCTTGATAAAATCACGGTTTATAAGCCAATGTATTCAATTATTCAAAGGATTTCCCAGAGAAATGTTAAAGGGAAAACTTTAGCATTTACTCTATAGTTGTAACTTGTTCACAAGTATATGGGGAAGTTTCAGCAGTGACAATCGAAGTTTAGGATGTTAAGCAAGAAGATAAGCGGCGTTTAGGATGTTAAGCAAGAAGATAAGCGGCCGGGGAGCATCTCATTTATGCAAGTGAGTAATTATGCTTGTCGCTAAAACTGACTTTTGGCAAGGCTTTCAAAATAGCTTGACATAAAACTTAATTTATAGCAAATAATGGGTTATTTAGGACGCTTTCAATTTTCAAACTCTTATCTGAACAGGGTTTCAGCGATGGATTGTCCTAAGCACCTTGGTCTTTGCTATAGGAGTTACAAAGGTGAGATGCTCCCTAAGCGGCTCTTCTCGACTTTGTGTGATCATCAGTGCTGATCATTCGTAGGAGTCTTAGCGACGGCAAGACTTTGAAGACTATATTTCTGGAAAATTATCTCTATTCTTCTTCCTTCCACACAG
>NZ_SFBY01000467.1:0-9650 GCF_007095505.1 Microcystis sp. M_QC_C_20170808_M3Col | reverse complement strand
CACAGAATTAATTGCCCACTTTTCTAATTAAAAGCATAACTCAATCCTTTGATGATACTGGATTTTAAAATTGGCTGATTAACCAGAGCAGGCAATTTTCTGGGCAAATTCGGGGATATGGAGGATTGTTCTGGAACCAACATCAGCTTTCTTGCTAATTTGTGGCCAATTAGCGGCAATTTAGCTCTGATGACCTGAGAATAGCTTTTCTAAAGCTTCCTTCAAGGTTGGTTCCATGACAATTTTATTTTGATAAGCAACTGTTACTCTAGCGATTGTCGGGACACTATTTTGGTCTGCCACTAGATACAAAGGTTCTACATAAAGCAGAGATTGTTCAATGGGAATAATTAATAGGTGTCCTTGCAAAACTTTAGAACCGTCCCGATTCCAAAGGGAAATCTGTTGAGAAATATCTGGATCTTGGTTAATTAAAGCCTCAATTTGATTCGGTCCATACACTAACCTTTGTTTAGGAAATTGATAGAGCAATAACTTACCATACTCTCTATCATCTGAACGCGCTGCTAACCAAGCGATTAAATTTTGCCGACTAGAGGGAGTATAGGGATGGAGGAGAATAAATTCTTCTTTGTCGGAATCGGGCAGTTTCATGATTAAATAATAGGGTGATACAGCCTGGGGTTCCGTGCCGTAAATTTCTAGGGGAATTTCCCATTGATCCTCCCGATTATAAAATACTTGCGGATCGGTCATGTGATAGGTTAATAATCTTTCCGCTTGGGTACTAAATAAATCTTCGGGATAACGGATATGACTGCGGATAGTTTTTGGCATTTCTGCTAAAGATTTAAAGAGATGAGGAAAGATTTTACTCCAGGTCTGAATGATTGGATCATTTTCATCGGCAACATAGAAATTCACCGTTCCATGATAGGCATCCACTACCACTTTGACCGAATTGCGAATATAGTTAAATTTATCTTTCCCCGGGTCAGAATAGGGATAGCGATTGCTGATAGTATAAGCATCAATAATCCAATGTAATTTACTACTACTATCCCCCACATCTGCCGCTACTAAATAGGGGTTGCGATCATAATTTAAAAAAGGAGCGATAGTTTGCACGCGATTTTGGATATCACGACGCATTAATAAGCGAGTTTCGGGAGTAAAATCTTGGCTAAATAACATTTGCCAATCCCGCAGATAAAGGGCAAATAGCCAACGTCTCCACCCCGTCCCCACTAGGATTCCTCCCTTACCATCGTAGGTGTTATAGACATTTCCATCCCCGCTAGGAAAATCCAATTCTTCTACGGTGGTGGGAGTCATCACATAATTATTAGTTAATTCCCCGTAGTAAATGCGGGGTTTACCAATGGGAATACTATAATCAATTAATTCGCTAGAGGTTTGTAGGGCCCCTTCGTCTTTATTTGTGCCGATATCTTTGACAAAATAGTAGGGTAAACCCCCGGCAGCCACTAAATTAACCGGGGAAAGAGTGAACCCATAACCGTGGGTATAAACGAGATGTTTATTCACCCAAGTATTAGCAGAAGTGGGAACCGCACTATAATCTAATTCTCTAGCGGCAATAATGGTCTGTTGTTTTTCAGATATTTGACGTTCCTCGATTTTTTCAGGCAGTCCTACTCGTACCCTATAGCGATCAATATCAGCATCGGGGAATTTATAATATAAGCGAATTTGCTGTAATTGTCGGTTAGTTTCTAGCAGTGGTTTGGTGTCCCAAAGACGAATATTATCGATAGTTAGATGGTTTCTCTCTAAAACTTCGGCATTTAATTCGGCCTGTGGATCGAAAACTTGGGCATCAATTCTATCTAAGGAGAAAGCTGCTCTTGTGGATTGAATACTTCTTTCAATATAGGGTCTTTCTCTCACTAATTCATTCGGTTGTACGATTATTTTTTGTAATGCTCCACTGATAATTGTGCCACTTGTCCAAACAATTAAATAGAGAAATACAGGAACTAAGTAGGGAGAAAATACCAACTTTTTCCTGGTAGTTTTGTGTAATTTGCGACGGTTTATTTTACCAAATAATGCTTTTTCTCCTAACCATATAGAGGTTATTCCTGCAATAGTTCCCAGAATAATTTCAATAAATTGGCCAACATGAATATCGATATAACCCGCACCATAAACTACTCCTTCGGGAGAATAAAGTAGCAGGTAACGCTGAATAATATGGTGTAATACTAGCAGCCCCATTAACCCACTCCACAGGGCGTATAAATGACGCAGTTGCGGACGGGAAAACCCCGGAAATGTTCCCAGAGAAAGACTATCGGCCGAAAAAAGATAGGTTAAACTAACAGCAAAAAGAGTATATATTCCCACACCACCGAGCCATAATTCTAGTAACTGCCACAGGGGTAATTGAAAGATGTAAAAACCTAAATCATTCCCGTATTGAGGATCGTTAATATTGAAAGGAACACCATAAAAATATTTTAAAAAATTCGCCCACTGCCCAGCAATAATAAGAGATAGCATTACAGTGAATACTATAGATATTATTCGCAAAAAATACTCGGTTTTAATTAATAATCCCAAGACTAAAAGAGCGATAATTACCCCTTGCCACAGATTACTGGAAATATCGGTTAATACTTGCCTAATCCAAACTATTTCCAGAGGAGAACTTAGGGAAGAACTAAGGTTAGGGAGATTAAAATCTGGTGTCCAGAGACTGAGGGCTAGTTTACTGTAATACAATAACATTGACCCGATCCAAGCTCCAATTCCCGTTGCGATAATCAAAAGACCGAGTAAATTAATACTAGGAGATTGAGAACTAAGAGGATAACTATCTTCCCGGGGTTTTTGCCAACGAAAACGCTGGGCTAAACGTAAATTAGTAAAAATAAAGAGTAGAGAAAGAATCGCACTTCCCCAACCTAATCCCAGTTGCCAAGATAATTGCTTCAGGAAAGTGTTTAAATAACCCATCTCGGTAAACCAGAGGCTATTGGCTACCACTAATATCCCCAACTGCCCGATCACAAGGCAGCCAAGAAACAGTAAAATAGGTTTAGCGATCGAGCTTCGGTTAGATCTGATCAGCATGGATAAAGTGATAAAAGAGAGTCTTCTTTCATTCTAGCGATTTTAGTTTCTCCCGGCTGCTTTTTCTTAGTTTAAAGATAAACTTAAGAAACTATAGCGGGGTTAGGGCGATAATTTCGCTTAAAGTCAGCAATTTTAGCTAGGATTAGCAGACTGGAGTATTTCCCGAAAAATCCTGCGTCGATAGGAAGGAGATTCATTGCTGATATTCCATAAAGTTTCGTAGAAAAAGAAAGAAACACCAAAATTTTGTTGTCTCGATTTTTCCACTTGTTGAGTAATATTAACCATCGGAATCGGACGACCTTTTAAACCAGATAAAATCCCAATAGCCACGGGGATAGATTCTCTAGCTTGCTGTAATTCTGGTTGCGATAATTCCCAGTCAAAGGCGTTCATATCAGTTCGATACACTTGTACTATTAACTCATCAATCAAGTTTTTTTCTTGCCATTTTTGCCAATCTAAAAGATAGGATTCTAGGGAGAAAGTGTAGGGATTAGGAGATAGGGAAATAATCGCTGTAGGTTGGCGCTTTTTAATCGTCTGGGCTAAACTATTCATATAGTCAGTAATTTTATCGGCCCGCCATTGAATCCATGCTTTATCTTGGTAATCTTGCGGTGGTAATTGTCCCGAATGTTCCCTTTGATAGAGTTTAATCGTGGTTTCATCATAGCCAAAATCGGCGGGATAACCAAAATGATCATCAAACTGAATTCCTTCTATATCGTAGTTAGTAATAATCTCGCTGACTAAATCCGTAATAAAGTTTTTTACTTGCGGATGTAAGGGATTTAACCACACCCGTTGATGCACTTTTCCTTCCCACCAAATCACACTTTTATCCTGTCTTTGGGTTAACCAATCGGGATGTCGTCTTGCTAATTCTGAATCCGCAGGAGCCATAAAACCAAATTCAAACCAGGGAATAATTCTTAATTTTTTCCGATGACCTTGGCTAATTATTTCCTCTAAAAAGTCGCGATTTTTTAAAGATTCATGGGGATCGATCGCTCGTCCCGTAACTTTTTCTGCTACCTTAGAAGGATAGAGTGTATAACCCCAATTCCAGACCGTGGGATAAATAGTGTTAAAGTTTAAATCAGCCAACCTATTAAGGGCATCTTTTAGGGTTTCCGGTTTCAATAACACTTCACTATCGATATTAGTTAACCAAACTCCACGAATTTCGGTTTTTTCTTGGGTTTTATTGGTCGATTGTGCGGGAAAATTAAAGGTTATCGTCATGATAAAAGCAAAGATAATTAAAAATATTAACCAGCTTATTTCCCCGTATCTTTGACTATAAATCACCAAACTATCGGCGAAATTATTAAAAGTTTTACTGATTTTATTCATAATGGGAAGTGGGGAAGTGGGGAAGTGGGGAGACTGTTCACTGATAATGGCTAAAATAACTAAATTATCTCTCTAAATTGCGAGGATCTAGGGCATCGCGTAAACCATCACCGAGTAAATTAAAAGCTAAAACGGTGAGAATAATTAACAAAGCAGCTGGCCAAATTAACCAGGGTTGTAGAACAATAATTGAGGCATTGGTAGCCAGAGAAAGCATATTTCCCCAACTAGGATCTGGTTGTTGAATTCCCAAACCAATTAAACTTAAAACCGATTCGGCCACGATAAACCCCGGCACAGCTAACGTAGCAGAAATAATGATATAACTGGCAGTTTGGGGCAGCACATGACGCAGAATAATATAAAGGGGTTTTGCTCCCATAGCTTTAGCGGCCTGGATAAATTCCTGTTCTTTCAGGGATAAAACTTGACCGCGAATTACCCGCGCTAATCCCGACCAACTGATAAAAGAAGTAATCAGGACGATTAATAAAAAGCGCTGGGTGCTGGTTAATCCTGCGGGTAAAACTGCCGCTAGGGCCACGAGTAAATATATGCCGGGGATAGTCATTAAAACTTCCACAAAACGCATTAAAATCGCATCTAACCAACCGCCAAAATAGCCAGAAACGCCACCGACAAATAAACCGATAGGGAAAGAAATTAAAATCCCGACCAAACCGATAAATAAACTAATTCTGCCCCCGAAAATCAAGCGACTAAAACTATCGCGTCCCGATTCGTCAGTTCCCAATATATTGATTCTACCATCGCCGATGACTCCGAACAGATGGAGATCAAAAGGGATACCGGGGAATAAAGTTACTTCCTCCCATTTTGGCGGCAAAGGTAGGCGAATTTGACCTAAATTATAGGTTTCACCCTTAACCAAGAGACGCAGCGGCAAGGGTTTGTTAAAATCTCTCATTAGCTTCCGCTCACCAGTTTCTATATTAATAGCACTTTGAGTGGTGGGATAGACGTGGGGGCCAATCCACTCACCCTTGTTACTTCCCGACTGCGAGCGCCAAAAGATTTGAGTGGGGGGTAGGAGAGACTGACCGGGTTGGGAGGAGTAGGGAGAGTAGGGAGCGACAAAATCCGCCGCAATTACGCTTAAATAGAAGATTAACAGTAAAACTGCTCCCCAACGGGCGAGAGGATTATCTTTGAGTTTGTGCCACCAGTCCATAGGCGATTAGGTCAATAGGAGAGTTAATCTTTATTTTGCTAGTTTGATTGCTATAATTTATCATACCAACAAAAAAGCTGTCTAATGTTTATTAATCCCCCTGTTTATGAGAAATCTTCTGTCTATCGTCAAGATTTTGAGACAGCGCAACCGTTTAAGCATTTGGTCATCGATAATTTTTTAGTTGGGGAGCAAGCGCAAATTTTGCTGGAAAATTTTCCGAGTTTTAATCCGCAAAAAGCCATTAGTGAGTTAGGAAAAGTTGGCGGCAAGGCGGTTAATGAGGATTTAATCGGTTTAGGGGGTATTTATCAACAGTTTGGCCGCTACGTTCAAGCTAAAGAGTTTTTAGAGTTAATTTCCGAATTAACCGGTGTCGATAATTTAATTCCAGACCCTAGTTTTTATGGGGGTGGAACCCACGAAAATTTACACGGTCAAGAATTAGACCCTCACATTGATTTTAACTTCGATGAGCGTCATTGGTATCATCGCCGCTTGAATTTATTAATCTATTTAAATCCCCAATGGCAAGCAGATTGGGGAGGGAATCTAGAGTTACATTCCAATCCTCGTCAACCGGAAGAAAATAAGATTAAATCTTTTCTACCTATCTTTAATCGTTGTGTTATTTTTGAAACCAATGAATATTCATGGCATGGATTTTCTCAGATTAATTTACCAGAAAATCAACGGCATTTATCGCGTAAATCTCTTTCTATCTATCTCTATACTAAAGAACGTCCGGACCAGGAATTATCACCATCTCATACAACTTTTTACATCCCGCGCCCGCTGCCAGAAAATATTCAACCCCATCAAGTTTTAAGCTCAGAAGATTACCAACAAATTAAAATTTTACTGAAAAGACGGGATGATTTAATTCGTTTTTATCAAGATAGAGAACTGAAAGAATCTCAGGATTTAGTTAGTTTAAGATCCCATATTAAACGCTATCTATCCCTCCAATATCCTCGCCTATGGAAAATGATTAAAAGTTTATCCCGTTGGCGAAAGTGACCTGAGGAAAAAATCCCTACTTTCCAATCAGAGAGAGTAGGGAATAATCAAAAAAAACTAACTGGGAACTTAACCTAATAACTGGGTAGCACGCGCAGTTAAAGCATTGGCAGTTAAGCCATTATAGGCCATAATTTCCCCAGCACTGGCGGTGGTTTCTCCCCGTTTCCAAGCGAAGACATCCCGACGCGCATTACTGCGTAACATAATCGGTTCTAACATGGCGCTTGTACCACCGGTTACTCCGATTAAAGCATCACCGGCAAAGAGACTGTCAAAACCAGCATCATCGAGGAAATTATTATCAGCTGCCGAGCTAGTTTCACTCATCACATCGCCAGGACGATAGAGACGACGGGGATTAATTACCGAGACGATTTTTACACCGATTCCCGCTGCTTCTAACTGTTGTGCAGACTCAAAGACGGGTAATAAAGTCATATCGCCAATGACGGCAAAAACGACTTTTTTACTGCCTTCCGATTCGTGGAGAATTACGCCGCCTTTTTCTAAAGCTTGACGGGTTTGCTCAAAAGTGGTTCGTACTGGTAAAGGCGATTTACTAGCGGTGATTGTAATGCCTTTATTGATAGTTCCTAACGCCCATTCATAACAGACTTGAATACTGTTAGCATCGCAGGGAAAGAGCGGGAAAATATTACCATTTCGCATCATAGCGGCGAAATAATTTTCAATCTCTGGGCGTTGGTGTGTCCAACCATTACGCCCTTGCTCCAAGGCTCCGGCGGTGAATAAAGTAATAGTAGAAGGGGTGGGACGACGTAACTCGGCCATCGCTTGGGTTACAGTCTGCCAAATCGGTAAACCATTGATAGCAAAAGACTCGTAGGAACACCATAAAGTCCGCCCTCCCAAGAGAGATAAACCGACGGCTAATCCAGCACAGGCATCCTCGCTTAAAGGCTCATAAACTTGACCGTTAGGTGCTTGGAAATAGGTATCATCGCTGGTGGGGTGAATAATCTTTAAACCGACGTTAATATTATTAATTCCCGAAGCGGCATTACCATCAGCATTAGTGACAACAAAATTGGGGTCAGCTTTACCCACAGCTACCACTAATTCCCCCATGGCAGTGGTGGCCACTTTTTTATCACCACCCACAGTATATTCGGTCATCGGTAAGGTTCCTAAATCTGGCAGCGGGAAGACTTTTTCCGTCACCACTGTTTCCACTGCCGGACCGCCTCCAGAGCGCTCGAAATTAGTACGAACAATTGCCCAAGCTTCAGGGGGTAAAGCGCGTTCTTGTAAGGCAGTAACGATATAATCTTTTTCTAAAGAATCTCCTGGATAAAGATTATGGGAAGCCGCTCCCCGTTTGTGAACTCCCGCCCCTTTAAGTTGTTTAATAATGATCACCGTTAGTTGGCCTCCTAAAGCTAATTGGGCGGCTTTATCCGTGGCCATTAACACCGCTTTCATGAACTCCAGACGCTGGTTAAAAGAGAATTTGGTGCTATCTACATATTCCCCATTTTGATTAGCATCATCGAAGTCTTTGGCATTAATTAAAATCACTTCCTCGAAACCATTACCGCGCCAATAGGCTTCCATTTCGGCGTTAGTTTTCAGGGACACCATGCTATGGTGTTCTTGGGAATAGCCATTCCAAACTAAAATCGGCAGAAAATTGGTAATTTCAGGGTAAGCAGTGTGAAAATGACCAAAACTACTCATAATGTACGGTTCTCCTAAACCACCATCCCCGATAGTCACAGGGAAAAGGGTATTAGGGTGTAATTTGGCCGCCGCCATGGCGAAATGTTGTCCTTGGCCCAAAGGACCGGCCGGCCCGAGCAGTCCGGGGATTTGTCCAGAAAGATGCCCTAAAAGTCCGTGTTTTTCCCGAAAACGTTCTCCCAATTCCCTGACGTTGCCGATGCCCATGGCTTCGAGAGAGCGATCGAGAAAGACGTTACTATAAAAACCGGGGGCATGATGGCCCACTTCGGTGAAAATATTTTTCTGGCCTAACATCATCAAAGAGGCAATCACGTCGGCAGCGCTGGCAAAACCGCCAGGGTGTCCCGATTCTTTGGTAGCGGTGATTTGTAGGGTGAGGTAACGCAAAGCATCGGCGGCTAGGAGGGTTTGATAGATAGCATTCGGGTCATTAGCGGCAATAATAGCGGTTTTTCCCTCAGCGATAGCGGCTTTTCCTGCATATTTATCAAATTCGGGTAAGGAAGCCCCAAAATATTTTATCCCTTGACAAAAATCGGGAATTGTGCTAGTAGCTGTCATAAAATTAATATACCCCTTTACATACAGGCAATCGTTAAAACTATCTTACCTAAAATGTCGGATGAATGCCCCCGCTACATTTTTCGACAAGATACTCAACAAAATTAGCGGGGGATGAAATCCGACCAGAATATCAACCGCGGAGCATCGATTTAATTCCACCATCTGTGGGTAAACTGTGTTATACCTAATTTAGCCAATGGTCGTGGATTGTTAGATGCTAGTCGTAGAAGCAAAGCTAAAAAACGGAACACCAGAGCAATATCACCGGCTCGATGAAGCTATCAGAACTTCTCAGTTTGTGCGTAATTCTTGTGTTCGTTATTGGATAGAAAATAAAGGAACAACCCGCAATGACCTCCAAAAGCTTTGTGCGGTACTAGCTAACAATAAAGAAACCCCTTGGGTTAATAAATTAAACTCTCAAGCTCGTCAATCGGCTGCTGATAGAGCCTGGCAATCAATTACTAGGTTTTACCAGAATTGTCAGGCTAAGATACCGGGAAAAAAGGGTTTTCCTCGGTTCAAAAAACATAGCCGTTCCGTTGAGTATAAACTAACGGGATATAAACTATCTGATGATCGACGTAAAATCAGATTTACTGATGGTTTTAAAGCAGGAGAATTTGATTAGACCTCTTGCATAATTTTTTTATGGTATAATATAAGGTTTTGCTTTTTTCTCAATTCTTAGATTGAAGTGGAAAAAAGAATAAAATGTGATCTTAGGTCAGGAAATCATCTATAA
>NZ_SFBY01000466.1:0-24523 GCF_007095505.1 Microcystis sp. M_QC_C_20170808_M3Col | reverse complement strand
AAACTAATAAAACGGAGAGCCTATGGCTTTAGAAACTTTCGGAATTTTTGGGTTAGAAGTATGTTGTCTTGGCATCTTGTCTGTTGATTTAGCATAAAGGGTAACGAAGAGCCATTAATTGCCTATTTCCTCCTACGGCTGGAATCGCTCTATTTCTTTTCTGTTGGCCGTTCCCTTGTGCATCTCAGGACTAAAAAACTTATTTTGTAAACCACTTATCTTAAAATTTGTCAATCAAAAAGATTAAAAAATATCAATCAGAGAAAAGTAATGTTAAAAAATAGCGATAATTCCGAGGAGATAATCAAGAATTATTAAAAGATATAGTTGTTTTCAAAAGTCTTCTGGAATCATCTTTTATAATCTGGAGTAATTAGTCGGACATAAATAAACAACACTATGTTAAGAAATGTAAAATAGGCGGTTTTCGGTGCTGCATACAGCTTTCTACCCTATTTACAAAACTTTATACAGCAGCGAAAACTTATGTCCGACTACTTATAAGCAACACAGAGGAAAGTCGAGGTAATCTCAATGACTACAGCAGAAGACGTTTTGCAAGTTGCCCGCCGACAAATAGGGACAAAAGAAAGTCCTCCCGGTACGAATAGTAACAAGTATGGCAAGTGGTACGGCATGGATCGCGCCCCTTGGTGTGCCATGTTTGTTTCCTACTGTTTTGATAATGCCGGTTTAACCTTCGAATTCCCGAAAGATTTGGGTACTAACAAGGGATTCGCTTACTGTCCCCATGGGGTAAAGTGGTTTAAAGACCAAAGCCGATGGCACACGGAAAACCCCCGCCCCGGCGATGTCGTCTTCTATATGTTTAATAAAAGAGGAGGGGTTTCCGACCATGTGGGCATTGTGGAGAAAGTGCTAGGCAACGGTCAAATTCAAGCCATTGAGGGCAATACCAGCACTTCCAGCAACGATAACGGTGGCATCGTCATGCGACGGACAAGAACGAGAAATCAGATTCTCGGTTACGGACGACCAGATTATAATGGCACAGCGCACACTCGAGCTCAAGCGGGAGAATTTCCCTCTTGGAATGGAGAATATATCTCTCTGACCAGTCCCCCGATGGAATCGGAAAGTATTCGTCTCTGGCAGAAGTGTATGAAAGAACGAGGCTATCCCATCGAAGTTGATGGCGAGTATGGACCGAATTCAGAGCGAATCTGCCGAGAATTCCAAGCAAAAATGAAGTTAGAAGTGGATGGTGTTATCGGTCGAGACACTTGGAACGCCTCTTGGCGACAACCCAAGCAATCTCAAGGCAATTTATCTGTTGACCAACCCGTTGATCGCGTTCGTTATCCCCTGCACCATCCCGTACAATTTAGTGGTAGTGCCAAAAATGGTGTGGTCAAAATCAAACTCTGCACCACTTGGGGTGGGGCGGAATTTCTCCTAGGCGGAAAAGTACCCGTTATTAATGGTCAATGGCGTTCCTCCTATCAATTTCAAACGGGTGGTGATCGCAAAATTTTTATCGAGGGACTAGATAGCAACGATCAGGTTATTGACAGCACAGATGTGATCATTAATCTCGATCCCGATGGTAATAACGATGTGGATACTGTCCGTATTACCAGTCCCAAAATTAATCAAGAATTAGATTTAGAATCGTCAGTCATATTTAAGGGGGTTGCCGAGGATCCTCTCATCCAGACGATTCAATTGAGAACTCCCTTTGCCGATAAAAATTTCTTTTTGGGAAAAGACATCCCCGTAGATAATGGGTGTTGGCAACACGAATTTAAATTCAGCACGGGAGGTACTCGCAAAATTGTTGCGGAAGGAATTGATGCCTCTGGTCGTCTGATTGATAGTGCCGCTATTGAAATTGTTCTCAAATCCAAAGAATCGGCATCTGTTGCCGGTGTAAGCGCTCCCAATTTGCGTCGGGTTGTTGGCATAGACAAAACCTCAATTTCCTTCCGCAATAAAGTAATACAAATCGCCAAAGAATTGGGAGTTGATCCTAATCACCTCATGGCCGCTATGAGTTTTGAAACTGGCGGGACTTTTAGCCCTGCCATCAGCAGTTTTTCCGGTAGTGGTGCCACGGGATTAATTCAATTTATGGGACCCACAGCCCGTTCTTTAGGAACAACTACCACTGACTTAGCAAGAATGAGTCCAGAAAAACAACTCGACTACGTTAAAAAATACTTCTGGCCCTACAGAAATCGCCTTAAAACTTTAGAAGATGTCTATATGGCAATTCTCTATCCTGCTGCTATTGGCAAGGGGCCAAATCATGTGCTTTTCCGCCAAGGTACTATCAGTTATCAGCAAAATCGAGGGTTAGATGGTCCACCCCATAAAGGATTTGTTACTGTGGGTGATGCCACCAAAAAAGTTAGTCAAAGATTTGTGTAAGCAGTCTTAATTTCTATCCAACAAGAGAAATTTTCTCAGACAATAGTAAAGGGTTAATCGAGATTTTTTATTGTCAACAGGCAGGTTTAAAGCTCGATTAACCGAGTCAATTCAGGAGGGTTTTACTCATGAGCTATACGGGACAAATAACCTTAGAAAATTCCGATTTGCAGATTCCCTGTCTAAAAAATTTTCTAGATAAAATCGGAGATTTGATTAGTGGTCATCATCACAATAATGTCAACCTAAACCCAATAGAATCGGAGGTGATTAATACCGATGAGGAAGAAGAAGTTATGGAACCGGGTTCTATAATTAACCATGATAATTCTGTTCAGGACATCTCTTTTTCTGGAGAGGAAGAATCTCAAGAAGAAGAATTGATCGAATCGGGGGAGGATACTAAATTAGAAAACTCAGAGCCAGTTGCTAATTATGAAGAAGATGAGGAAATCTGGGAACCAACCCCCGGTTTATCAGCTCCTGTGGTAAACCCCGATGAAAAAATAGTGCAGTTACCACCGATAAATCCCGTAATTTCCCCGGATGATGAGGAAGATTTCTGGGAACCAGAACCAGCTAGTTTTTTTGAAGATGATCAACTTAATAATGCTCTCTCTCCCGTCAGATTAGGCAGTTTTACGGCGCTCTTGGCAGCAATTATGTTGGGAGGATTGACAGTTTTAGGTCATACTCAGGCAGCAGAAGCAGAGGCAACCTATGCTTTATTAGGGACGGCTTTTGGCTCCAAAATTGTTCAAAGAACCTCGAAATCAGTTAACTAAATTCTTAGTTAATAATTCATAATTTTTACTCTAGACAGGAGAATTATATCATGACAACAAAACAAGTAGGATTTTTACAAGATGATCAGGGTAATAATTCATCTATGAGGTTGATGGCAATTATATCTTTATTTTCAGCGATCATCTTTAGCTTGGCAGTGTTTTGGCGCATCAATCAAAACTATACAGAAAACGCCACAGAGCAAGGTAGATACCTTAAGTTAATCGAGCAAGAAGTCTCGAAAGACGCTCCTGATTTAGAGCGAATAATAAGCAGTGTGGAGCGACTTGACCAACTCAATCAAACAGAAAAAGGCGAAGAAGGAATGGCAATTATTTACGCTTTTCTGGGAGCAGCTTTTGGTGGGAAATTTGTTCAGAAATTTGCGGAAGCTAAAGGGTCGCAATCTGCACCTACTAAACCTAACGAGATGGCTACTGCTGCCAACGGTCCCTAATTAATTGGCTATAGACAGTAATTTTGATTTGATCTAGATTGATTGCTTTTGAGGTTTAGTATTATGAGCAAATTTTACCCAGTGATGAGTAGTATTTCCTTTCTGACAGCTATTCTGTTTAGTCTTGTTTTAGTTGTGCAAATACCTCAAAAACGGGAACTGCAACAAGCCCAGCAGCAATCTTTCCAGAAATTACTGTCTCAAGTCAAAGAAAAGTATCCTGATCTGTCTGATTTATTGACAAAACTTCAACCCAATTCTACCCGTTTACCCGTCCCTTTTCCTCTGGATATTGTTTCTCCAGAGATTCAGATTATTTTGGGCTTTATCCTTGCTGGTTGTGGAGGTTATGGATTACAGTTTTTAGAGACAAAAATGCTCTCAAAATCCACTACTATGGAATAAATATTAAAAGCGATTGAGGCTAGTTATAGCAGTTATCTAATAGTGAGGTACGAAGTTTTTGTTTTGGGGGGACGGTCGTCGATACCAAATTATACTACGACATTTTAAAAGGGTTTTACCATTATTCAGCAAACCCTAATTAGGTAATACTTGGGTAAAAACCGAGATATTCCCCAGATTTAGCGGCTTCTAACCATGATTGTAAACCTTTTTTAGTCGGTGTTCCTTTAGGGGTAAAAGTCCATAGATCTCGTTTATGTTGGGGTCCATAGCTGATATGAATCGGGCGATTAATTCCGTAAAAATAGAGAGAATCAAAGGGTAATTTTGCGGTTAAAATCCAATCGATCAGGCGATCGCTCGTTAAATCGATAATCCGAAAATCACAGGCTGCCCCCAATCGCTGACAATAATATTGACCTTTTTGATTAATTTCGTGGGCGCAATGTTGATCGCGACTGGGATCGATTCTACCGTTTTTTAAGCCAGTGATTGGGTCTTTTTTTTGGAGAAGTTTTCTCAGATCATTGGAACAAAATCCGTAGGTTAATTGGAATCTTTCTCGACCAAAATTATCAATAATTGGATCGATAATGAAGTGAGCGAGATTTTGCCAAGCGGTTATCGTTTCAGGATTTTTTGGGTAGGGAGCGATTTGCGCTGCATACTTTTGATAGGTTTGGGAACAGGTAGATAATTCTTCTAGGCTTAAATATTTACCAATTAACATAATCAGTTATCAGTTTTTAGCTATATCCTATCACCCCATTTACCTATTTTGCCAAAGCTGCTTTTTTGCGACCATAATAAACAGCGATAAAAGCGCTGACATACATCCATAAACTATAGACAATTGCGGGAATGGCTAGATCGGGATTCTTTAATAAACCGGCAGTGATAGCAATAGCTAAAGTGCCGCTTTGAATACCCACTTCAATTGCGATACAAATTCTTTGGGGAATAGTTAATTGAAATAAACGACCACTAAAAAACCCAATTAGGGAAGCAATCGTATGTAAAATGATCACTGCGATGCCAGCTTGAGCAATGAATAGGGGCAAACGTTCCGATTCTCGGATTATTAATAAGCAGATAATAACTGCTAGAAAAATCACGGCTAAACGATTAGTTATCGGTTCCAGACTTTTGGCCAGTAAAGGGAAGTAATGGCGGATAGTCATACCGATAACCAGGGGTAAAACTATAATCAAAAATATCTGCGCCATAGTAGAACCAATGGGTAAGGAGATGGCGGCACTTTCACCCATAAAATGCTGTAAGCTCAAACTAGCTAAAAAAGGAATGGTGAAAATGGTGATGATGCTGCTAAAAGCGGTTAAAGTAACAGAAAGGGCCACATCTCCCTTAGCTAAATAGGTTAAAACATTGGAGGAAGGACCGCTGGGGCAAATGGCGACAATCATTAAACCGACGGCAATTTCTGGACGGAGAGGTAAGATAGAAGCAATAATAAAACCGACGATCGGTAAGATAATAATTTGATTGACTAAACCGATCAGAACTGCTTTGGGATAACGGGTGATACGCTGAAAATCGGCGAGAATTAATCCCAATCCCATGCCTAACATTAAAACGCCTAGGGCAACGGGTAAGAGGATATTAGTAAAAAAGTTGGCTTGCATCGGATAAAAGCGGAGAAGATGCGCTTATTTTCCCATAAATTGACTAATTCATTCTTGTGCATGGTTCCCGATTTTGCCGACTAAAAAACCCCGGTGTGCAAGAGAGGTTAAATTGTAGGAGAAATCCAACCTTGGGGATTTTAGTCCAGTTTCCCTCTCTCGCTCCGGAGTGAGAGAATAGTCATACTTAGTTTTTTTGTCCCGATCGAGAGTATTTTCTGAGATAGATCATTGCCGATCTGGGGATAAAAAACGGTAATTTCGCCCGATATAACCTTTTATTTGCGCCTATGACTGTCAAAATCGCTCTTAACCCCAATCAGATTCAAAATCTCGATCTATCATCTTTAGAGACTATTATTCAAGATTATCAGTCCCAATCAGCGATCGCAAAATTGGAACAAGCTCTACAATTAGAGATAGATTATCCTCGCGCGGAGGGTGATATGCGGGAATTATCGGAGATAGCGGAAGTCAGACTGTGGTTTCTGCGTTTAGATGCGGTTTATCCCTGGTTAATCTTTATTCTTGACCCAAAACATGGAGAAATCGCCCGTTATGCTGCCATGTTGGTCCCCCATCAATTCCATCGCGGGGAAGGAATTCAATATAATCCCGAAGCTTTGGAGATTTTTGTGATGCAAAAACTCTTTATTTTGTCTGATTGGCTGAAAAGTCAGCAAATTCCTGCTTTATCTCGCTTAAAATTTTTCGCTCAACAGTTTGGTTACGATATCGACGAGGAATTTCTCTCTCGTCTCTAAAAGCCTCCTGCGCTGACTAGATAAGGTATTTTTAGTATATGGCAAGCTACTGTCTAGCCCAATTTAGCACCACCAATACCCCTATCAGAGAATCATGGATACAAAATCCTTTAAACGTACCCTACAGCAGTCGGATAACTATAACCGCAAGGGATTCGGTCATAAAGAGGAAGTAATGGATGCGATGACCAATGAGTATCAAAGCGACCTGATCCAAGAAATTCGGGAAAATAATTATCGTTTACAACGGGGTGACGTGACGATCTATCTCGCTCAAGCTTTTGGGTTTTGTTGGGGGGTAGAACGCGCTGTTGCCATGGCCTACGAAACTCGTCAACATTTTCCCCTGGAACGTATCTGGATTACTAACGAAATTATTCACAATCCCTCGGTTAATCAGCGTCTGCGCTCCATGGCCGTGGGTTTTATTCCGGTCGAAAATGGCCAAAAAGACTTTAGTGTGGTGGAATCGGGGGATGTGGTGATTTTACCTGCTTTTGGGGCCAGTGTCTCGGAAATGCAAATACTTAACGATAAGGGTTGCATGATTGTGGACACCACTTGTCCCTGGGTTTCTAAGGTGTGGAATTCCGTGGAAAAGCACAAAAAAAGCGACCACACTTCGATTATTCACGGTAAATATAATCACGAAGAAACGATCGCCACTAGCTCTTTTGCTGGCACTTATCTGATCGTTTTAAATTTGGCTCAAGCTAATTATGTCGCTAATTATATTCTCCACGGTGGCGATAAAAATGAGTTCTTAGAGAAGTTTAAAAATGCACATTCCCAGGGTTTCGATCCCGATCGCGATCTAGATTATATCGGTATTGCCAATCAAACCACGATGCTGAAAAGTGAAACAGAGGAAATTGGCAAACTCTTTGAGCATACTATGTTGAGAAAGTACGGACCGATCGATTTTAAAGATCATTTCATGAGTTTTAATACTATCTGTGATGCCACTCAAGAGCGTCAAGATGCCATGTTTGAACTGGTGAAAGAACCGCTTTCTTTAATGGTGGTAATTGGGGGTTATAATTCCTCTAATACCACTCACCTACAGGAAATAGCGATCGAGCGTGCCATTCCCTCCTATCATATCGATAGTGCCGAGCGTATTCTCCCCGGTAATCGCATCGAACATAAACCTTTAGGGGATGATTTAATCATCACCGATAACTGGTTAAATGAGGGAAAAATTGCCGTCGGAGTGACTTCTGGTGCTTCCACTCCCGATAAGGTGGTAGAAGAGGTGATCGAGAAAATTTTTGCGTTCAAATCTTCTTTAGTCCCGGGTTAATTAGCCTAGGTGTGTTAGCCTTTAGCAATGGCTGCATCTCAGATCACAAATAGGAGATGCAGCCGATATTTTTATCAGTGGGATTGCTCAGAAACTAACTACCGCAATCTTGACATTGACGTTAGAACCGTTGGATTCTTCTCGTTGGGTCTATCTCACATTTGCAGAAATACCGACAATCAGCAATTATCAGTGACTTTTAAATTATTACAGATATATCATACTAAATCCGTTGAGTATAGGCTAGTTATGAGGAGAGGCACTCATGCAAGAGGCACTCATGCAAAGGGGAAAATAAATAATCAGTTTTTAATAACCAGATTTAGTATCAGCAGCTGTCTGTAAGCATCCCACCGAAAAACTAATGCGCTCCGGGGTTTGGGGAGTAGAACCCCCCAAAAGCTTGGATTGAGTGATAAAATCGAAAGTAAGGCCCGACTTTAGCAGAGAGTTTCCCCCTAAAAATCCCAACTTAGTAGATTTACAAAAATGAGATGCGGCCTTCTCGTTTCTGTCTGGAAGGAAGAGCCAATATTTTCCTAAAAACGGCGGGTTTTATCGATTCCGTAGATAATTCCCGTCACCACGGAAGAGAGAATTAATAACAAAATTAATCCTCCGGGTAAAAAAGATAATATTCCCATGCCGCGCAATATATAAACTAACACGGTCACTAATAGGAAACCGAAAAAAAGAGACTTTAAATAACTAGAATTTGAGCGCATTTACTTAGATTAACACTTCCTCTTGAGTTAAGTTTAACTTTTCGGCAATCATTGCCAGAATTTTTTCTTCCCTTTTTCCGTTACTGATAGATTCCAGTAACCGGCAATTGAGGATAATTTTTTCCCCATTGGATAAGGTTAAAATAATCCGTCGGTAATTAGACCCCAAAAAGCCTTTGTACTCTTCTACTTTTGCCTCAACAATTCTCTCTAGAAGATAATCACTTTCACTTCTAAAAGTTAAATGTTGTCGCTTACGGGTTAGGGTAGAGGTACCCTGATTAAAGACATAACTCTCCCAATAGCTGACATCATAAAGTAACAATAGACCTGACAATAAGCATAACATACCCCAGAGATAATAGGGATAATTATGGTGGTGTTCTAGCAGTGCTGACAAGGTATCTAGGGGACTTTTGGCAATAATTTCCTGAGCTTGATATCTATTCACAAAACTATCAAATCGAGTTTTAAAATCACTAGCTGACTGCACATCCCGAAAATTCTCGATGTAGAGATAGTTATTTCTTCCGACCAATAAAACCGTGTTATTAACAGTTTTTTCCTGCTCAACACTGATAAAAACTTCTTGATAGACAGCCGTAGCTTTAATGTGAGTCAAAGAAAAATTTTCCCGACTAGAAACAGGAAAATTATACTCTTGGACATATTGACAATCTATCCTTTTTGTGCTTAACCTAATGCAGTTGAGATAAGCGCGCTGGAAAGAAACCACATAGGCCAAAAAGAGCAAGGGAACCCCAGCCAGAAAAAAACCCAGAAAAGGACGATATTTAGGAGCCTTATTTTCTAATAAGAGTGTAGTCAGCGTTTTTTGCTTAACTCGCATAGGAAACCCTACAGGTACTTTGTTCTCATTGTACTACAGCTTTTTTCAGCATCCTTCTCAGGAGCTATTTATTTAATCTGCTGACCGGGAAAATTGTAATGATTATTCACGAAAATCTTACATCAGTCTCTAGACTGCCTCTATCTTGACCTTTTTTGTCTGGGTTTGGCACGGTAAAACCCTGTTTATCGAGTTTTTGTAAAGCTTTGGCGTTTTTTTGTTTATTGTTTGTATTTAAAGTAAATATATAAACAAGGCTGTTTTTATAAGTTTTTATGACTTTAAAGAACTTTATAAGCTCTAAAAGATTATTTATCTAATTTTTACGCTTTCAATCTCACTCTAGCTATAGCAGATAAAAATTGAGCCTCTTTCCAAGGGGTGGGGAGATGGTCAATAATGGCGATCAAAGCACTGATAAACAAACTCACCATTCAAGCGCACATTTAGGAGAACTTCCATGCCTTTAACACTTGCAGTCTACGGAAAAGGTGGCATCGGTAAATCGACAACAAGCTGTAATATTTCGGCCGCTTTAGCCAAAAGAGGCAAAAAAGTCCTGCAAATAGGCTGTGACCCC
The DNA here is from genome assembly GCF_007095505.1 of Microcystis sp. M_QC_C_20170808_M3Col. Taxonomy (NCBI): domain Bacteria; kingdom Bacillati; phylum Cyanobacteriota; class Cyanophyceae; order Chroococcales; family Microcystaceae; genus Microcystis; species Microcystis sp. M_QC_C_20170808_M3Col. The sequence goes on along the minus strand of NZ_SFBY01000466.1, from coordinate 14,619 downwards.
AAGCATGATAGCACCTTCACCCTGACAGGCTTTCTTATTCCCACAATCATCGATACCCTGCAAGAAAAAGATTTTCACTACGAAGACATCTGGCCCGAAGACGTTATCTATGACGGCTACGGTGGTGTCAAATGCGTGGAAGCGGGTGGCCCCCCGGCCGGTGCTGGTTGTGGCGGTTACGTCGTCGGGGAAACGGTGAAATTATTAAAAGAATTGAACGCTTTTGATGAATTTGACGTGATTTTGTTCGATGTTTTGGGGGATGTGGTCTGTGGGGGATTTGCCGCACCCTTAAATTACGCCGATTACTGCATAATTGTCACAGATAACGGCTTTGATGCTCTTTTTGCCGCCAATCGCATCGCCGCTTCCGTCCGTGAAAAAGCGCGCACCCATCCCCTGCGACTAGCCGGATTAATTGGTAATCGCACCTCAAAACGCGATTTAATTAATAAATATGTGGATCATGTTCCCATGCCAGTGTTAGAAGTTTTACCCTTAATTGAAGATATTCGCGTCTCCAGAGTTAAAGGTCAAACTCTCTTTGAAATGGCCGACAAGGATCCGATGTTAAGTTATGTTTGTGACTATTATCTCAACATTGCCGATCAGATTTTAGCCAAACCAGAAGGAGTTATTCCCAAAGAATCTGCCGACCGGGAATTATTCACTTTATTATCGGATTTCTATCTTAATGCTGATAAACCCAAAGTTAACGCCGAGGAAGAATTAGACCTAATGATGGTTTAGATTATTTTGTAGGGTGGGTTACGCTGTCGCTAACCCACCAAAACCCACCAATAACCACCAATAAACTCTTTTTCTGGGTGGGTTACGGCGAATAATTAACTTATTAGTTAATAGCCTAACTTATCGTCGCCTAACCCACCCTACCCACTGGCCCACCACCCAACTCGATGCAGCTTTAGAACTTAAGTTATCAGTATGTATGTATTTCTTTTGTCAGCTTAATTCCGATGGGGACAAACTGGTAGAAGTCTGAGGATTGAATTTTGATCCGTCAGAAGAAGAAACTAGAAACTTTTAATCCATCACAAGATAGTGAACTACAAAAGATTAGAGAACAGATAAAACGAGAAAACCTCAATAAACTAAGTTAAAGGAGACCCAAAAAACATGACCGCCATTCAAGAACCGAGCGCTTTACAATTTGATTGTGAAACTGGCAACTATCACACCTTTTGTCCGATTAGCTGTGTTGCTTGGTTATACCAAAAAATCGAAGATAGTTTCTTCCTTGTTATCGGCACAAAAACCTGTGGTTACTTCCTGCAAAATGCTATGGGTGTGATGATTTTTGCCGAACCACGTTATGCCATGGCCGAATTAGAAGAAGGGGATATTTCCGCTCAACTAAAAGACTACGAAGAACTAAAACGCCTCTGCTTACAAATTAAACGAGATAGAAACCCTAGCGTTATCGTTTTTATCGGTACTTGTACCACCGAAATAATCAAAATGGACTTGGAAGGATTAGCACCAAAACTAGAGTCAGAAATCGGTATTCCTATCGTGACAGCGCGCGCTAATGGTTTAGATTATGCCTTTACCCAAGGGGAAGATACCGTCCTCGCTTCTATGGTGCATAAATGTCCCGAAAAAGTTAAGCATGAAAACGACAAAGAAGAACGGAATGCTATCCAGAAACTCTTAACTTTTGGACGTAAAAAAGAAGAAATTAAACAGGAAGAATCGGAATATAAAGACCATCCTCCTTTAGTTTTATTTGGTTCCGTTCCTGACCCGATTGTGACTAATTTAACCCTAGAATTAAAAAAACAAGGAGTTAAAATTGATGGTTGGTTGCCGGCCAAACGCTTTACTGAATTACCGGTAATTGAAGAAGGTTATTATGTCGCTGGTGTCAATCCTTTTCTATCACGAACTGCCACCACTTTAATGCGTCGTCGTAAGTGTAAATTAATTGGCGCACCCTTTCCCATCGGTCCGGATGGAACCCGCGCTTGGATAGAAAAAATCTGTTCGGTTTTGGGAGTAGAACCGCAGGGATTAGAGGAAAGAGAGGCAAAAATTTGGGAAAGTTTAGAGGATTATCTGCAACTTGTGCGCGGTAAATCGGTCTTCTTTATGGGGGATAATTTACTAGAAATTTCCTTGGCACGTTTCCTAATTCGTTGCGGGATGACTTGTGATGAAATCGGTATTCCTTACATGGATAAACGCTACCAAGCGGCCGAATTGGCATTACTAGAGAAAACCTGTAATGATATGGGTGTTACCATCCCGAAAATTATCGAAAAACCTGATAACTACAATCAGATTCAGCGCATTTACGAGTTAAAACCCGATTTAGTGATTACAGGAATGGCCCATGCAAATCCCTTAGAAGCGCGGGGAATTAACACTAAATGGTCGGTAGAATTTACTTTTGCTCAAATTCATGGTTTCACCAATGCGCGAGATATTTTAGAGTTAGCTACTCGTCCCCTGCGTCGCAACAATAACCTCAAGGAATTGGGTTGGGATAAGTTAGTTAAAGAGTCAGCAAAAGTGTAAATTTGTTGTCAGAAGTGTACAATCCTCAGGTAAGGAATTGATTTTCCTTACCTTTTTTCAGTATTTAGTTAACTTCAATGTCCAATAACTTATCTCACCAAAAACCCTATCATCTCAACTTTAGCAGTGAGGATTTAGGCACGGCAAAACCTACTATCACCCTATTATCGGGGGAACCAGAACGCTCGCGCTATATTGCTGAAACTTATTTACAAAATGCACGTTTACTATCGGATTATCGCGGTTTAAATAGTTATCTTGGCTATCTAGATAATTCTACCCCAATTCTTCTGGCTACCAGTGGCATGGGTGCGCCATCTTTGAGTATTGTGGTTAATGAATTAATACAGGTGGGAATTAAAACTATTATTCGTATTGGTACTTGTGGCGCAATTCAAAATAGAATAAAAATTGGTGATATTATTATCTCCCAAGCGGCTTTATGTAGGCAAGGTGCTGCTAATGATATTGCTCCTCTGGAATATCCCGCAGTGGCGGATCCTTTTTTGACAGTTGACCTAGTTAAATCGGCTCAATTTTTGGGAGTAAATTATCATGTAGGTATTACCGCTTCTGTGGATAGTTTTTATGAAGGACAGGAAAGAATCCTGTCTTCCGCTAACCCTTATCTTCAGCGTCATTTAGAGGGAATTACGGAAGAATATCGACGTTTAAATATTCTCAATTATGAAATGGAAGCGGGAACTTTATTTAAAATGGCGGGGGTTTATGGATTTACTGCCGCTTGTATTTGTGGTGTAATTGCCGAAAGAAGTAAAGAGGAAGGGATTAGTTTAGAAAGCAAACAACAGGCCATCGAAAAAGCGATTCAGGTGGCAATATTGACTGTTACTAACCTCTCCCCATCCTCAATTAATTAATGTTGAGAAATCATTTTCATTAAGACTTCCTCTTTTTCCTGACTTTCGGGATAACAGGAGATAAGTTGAGCGCATAATTCCTAGTACAAAATAATTTATCGCCTTGTCTAAGTATGGTACATTAATTTACTCAAACAAGTGTCTTTTGTTGCGAATATGTAATGATTTTTGACAAAAGTAAATTCGTAAATTCTCACCCCAAAAAAATTCGCTTTTTCCTAGTCTTCTAAGCTAATCTTGACTGGATTAACTTGCCATCGGTAAAGTCAAAACCGTTAGCGACGAGACGATTATAAAGTTGCGGACAAGCTAAAGCGAGGGATTTTCCTCACGGCATTTGGTGGGATTAAGTAAGTAGTTATAATTAAATTGAAGATAGATTTTGCCTCTGATCCCCCCTTAATCCCCCCTTGATAAGGGGGGTGTCTGATAATTTTTAACGCCTACCTACTTAGGAGCTAATAAAGTGAGATAATAGAAAAAAATTAGTTTTAGCTTTAAGGATGGTATTATGTCAGACACAACGCAGTTAACACCGGAAAAAATTGCTCAGTACCGTATTGAATTTGCGGACAATGAGAACGCTTTAATTGCACTTGATTTTATTGAGGAATGGGAGGGAGATTTAGCAGATGCTGCTGAATCTATTGCCACTCGTAACGGGATTGAAGGGGTAGAAGATAAGGCTAATTTTCGTTGGTTTGCTATTGTTCTTAATAAATGTCGTGATTCTATCTGTCAACCGAAGTATGAAACTTTGCGAGAAAAATATTTACCCGCACTTATTCCCCCTGTAACAGATATTATCGCAGGATGTTTGATGTGTCCGCCTGGAGTAGCAGGACTTTTATCGACTCCAGTTGCTATTTATATTTCAGAGGAAGGACTGGATAAATTTTGTCAAAATTGTTCCGATTCTTAAACTCAGATCTTACCCCTGATATTAAAAACCCGATTTTTAGAGGCAGAAAAAATCGGGTTTTTTGGACTTTTGGATAATGCTGCAAGACCTGAGTTAAACTCCTGTTGCGATAAATGCTGTCCAATAATAGGGATTGGCAAAGGGATAGGGTTCGCGTTTCACTGCCGCTTCTAATAAGTCTTGGAATTTTCTTCTATCCCGTTTACTCTCAAAGACTCGATCGAGTAATTGCTGGAATTTTTGACTATTTTTTGTTTGGGCTAATTTTTGACTATTCAATGTTCTTAACCAGGTTTGAGTATGATTTAAAACAATAGCAATACTCCCTTGATCTTGGATAGAAATCCGTTTAAGATCGTGATAAAATTTAGCCATAAATAAGGTTGTTGCTAGGGGATCTACTGTCCAAAGGGTGCTAACGACACTAGAACTTCCTGCAAATAGAAAACCACTGGGTAAACCCACATATTCATCACTAATACTATCGGCTTTACTTTCTATTATACCACTTTCACAAGCAGAAAAAGTAACTAAACGGCATTCTCTTAAGTCAAGTTTTTTAAAGACTTCTGCTAGAGTAAGGTTAGCTGATTTTCCTAAGTTACCTTCTGGATCTGCTAACATTAATGCGGAGTCTCTAGGGGATTCATTATTAAATTTACCATGACAAGAAAAGTGAATACAATGGGATGCTTGTAATTCTTGACGACGGTTTTCTAGGGTTTGTTCTGATGCTGCTGATTCACCAATAATAATGGTTTTTTCTGCATCAAATTCTTGACTAATTCTCTCGATTTCTAGATTTGCTCCTAAGAGGGGTTTTAGTCCTTTTCGGGTGGGGTTTTTAATCGCAAAAAGACGATCAAAGTTTTCATGTTGTGATAATTGTACCAGTTTTAAAAGTTGGCAACTGGGAACGTATCCTACACCTTTAGAAAAGCGTTGATAGAGAAATTGTCCATCTTTTAGGGGTAAACAATGAAGGGGAATAATATGTAAAAACCAATGGGGGATTATGATTAATCGTTTACAAGATGGGGAAATTAGTTCTAAAATTTCATCAATGTGGAGAATTTCTGATAGTTGATTTAAACGAGAATCAAGAGTTTTAATCCACTCTGTTTTATTATTTTCATAAGCTTCACGATAATTTTTAATGAAATTAATCAAGTTTTCTCGATCTGTTGCTGAAGATTGCCAAACTTTTAATCCTTGGGAAGTTACAATAAAGGCTAAAAATGTTTCCCCTGAAATATACCATTCTAAAATTGCAGCTTGTTGATTAATTAAGGATTGAATCTCATTTAAGGAAATAGTTTGAACCTTTTGAGTTAATCTAAAAGTGGGATCAATGTCGGTTATTTCACGGTCAATGAGTTGATTTAATTCTTGTTTTAAATGATTGAGGTGAGTATAGTCATTTAAAATGGGTTGTTTTTGTTGATCTAGGGTTAAAGTTACTCCCCTATTGCAGGTTTGTTCTTGGATGGCTAACTGTTGTTCTTCCCCAATAATGGCACGACGGAGGCGATCTAATTCGGTAATAATAGTTTGGGGGATATTACCTTTAGGATAGATATCTCGGTCGGTAAGCAATTGGACTAGATAGCGAGTTTTGCTGCGTTCAACGTATTCTAAAGCGCGATCTTTTTGATTGAGGTTGAGATAGGATTGAACTATGCCATGATAAACATCCATTGCATTGGAGAGGATTTCTTGTTGTCGTTGGGGGTTTAAGGCTTCAAGTCGGGTATTTTCTACTGCTTCGATGGCTAGGTTGTAGCCTTTGATGGCGGTTTCCCAGTCTTCGATAAAGTTAGCAGTATTTCCTAAGTTACGTCCTGTTACTAAACAGTTTATAGGAAAAGCAGTAGGAGTTCTTACTTCTAAAGACAGGTGAAAAGCTGCGATCGCTAACTCTAGATTATCTGCTTTTTTCCCTCTGATGCGATTACTATAAGCAGCCCCCAGATTATTTTGTGTCATTGCCCATTGTTCAGGAAATGCTTCACGGGTATATACTTCTAATGACAGGTTATAAGCGGCAATAGCTAACTCTAGATTATCTGCCCTTTCCCGTCTGATGCGTTTACTATAAGTATTCCCCAGATTATTTTGTGTCATTGCCCATTGTTCAGGAAATGCTTCACGGGTTCTTACTTCTAATGACAGGTTATAAGCGGCAATAGCTAACTCTAGATTATCTGCCCTTTCCCCTCTAATGCGAGTTTGATAAGCAGTTCCCAGATTATTTTGTGTTGTTGCCCATTCATCAGGAAAGCTTTCACGGGTATATACTTCTAATGACAGGTTATAAGCGGCAATAGCTAACTCTAGATTATCTGCCCTTTCCCCTCTAATGCGATCACTATAAGCATTCCCCAGATTATTTTGTGTTCCTGCCCAATTTTCAGGAAAAGCTTCACGGGTTCTTACTTCTAATGACAGGTTATAAGCGGCAATAGCTAACTCTAGATTATCTGCCCTTTCCCCTTTGATGCGAGTTTGATAAGCAGTTCCCAAATTATGTTGTGACCTTGCCCAATCTTCAGGAAAGGCATCACGGGTATATACTTCTAAAGACAGGTTAAAAGCTGCAATAGCTAACTCTAGATTATCAGCCCTTTCCCCTACAATGCGATTATTATAAGCAGTCCCCAGATTATTTTGTGTCCTTGCCCAATCTTCAGGAAAAGCTTTACGGGTATATACTTCTAATGAAAGATTGTAAGCTGTGATCTCCTTCTCTAGATTATCAGCCCTTTCTCCTCTGATGCGATTTCCATAAGCTATCCCCAGATTATTTTGTGTGTTTGCCCATTCATAAGGAAAGGCATCACGGGTATATACTTCTAAAGACAGGTTATAAGCGGCAATAGCTAACTCTAGATTATCTGCCCTTTCCCATCTGATGCGAGTTTCATGAGCAATCCCCAGATTATGTTGTGTACCTGCCCATTGTTCAGGAAATGCTTCACGGGTATATACTTCTAATGACAGGTTTAAAGTCGCAATAGCTAACTCTAGATTATCTGCCCTTTCCCCTCTGATGCGAGTTTGATAAGCAGTCCCCAGATTATTTTGTGTCTCTGCCCAATCTTTAGGAAAAGCTTCACGGGTTCTTACTTCTAAAGAGAGTTTATAAGCGGCAATAGCTAACTCTAGATTATCTGCCTTTTCCCCTCTGATGCGTTTAGTATAAGCAGCCCCCAGATTATTTTGTATCTTTGCCCAATCTTCAGGAAAGCTATCACGGGTTAATACTTCCAAAGACAGGTTACAAGCCGCAATAGCTAGCTCTAGATTATCTGCCCTTTCCCCTCTGATGCGATTTCCATAAGCTAACCCCAGATTGTTTTGTGTCATTGCCCAATCTTCTGGAAAAGCTTCATGGGTATATACTTCTAAAGACTGGTTTAAAGCTGCAATAGCTAACTCTAGATTATCTGCCCTTTCCCCTTTGATACGATTACTATAAGCATTTCCCAGATTATTTTGTGTCATTGCCCAATCTTCTGGAAAAGCTTCACGGGTATATACTTCTAACAGGTTTTGATAGCCTGTAATCGCAATTTCCAGCTTATTAGCCCGACTTCCCAAGGGGAAATTTTTAATATCAATACATAAATTTTGAATCACCACGGCAATACTTGGCACATCTTCTGTCTTCCCTTCAGAAAACACATATCTAGCGAATTGTTGCAACTGTTGGGCAAAAGTATCATCTAACAGATGTTGACGGCGTTGTAGGATAGGATAAACCACCGTAGGATCGCTATTACTCTCATCTTCTGCTTGTAATACTTCTAATAAAAACTCCTGATATTCCTCTATACTTCCCGCTTGAGGGTTGAGATATTGCCCCAACTGTTGCGCCATATTCCGTAACCAAGCCGCATTATTATTATTTCCTTGTTGTTCTAACCCTGTTGCATAGTTTTCCATCACCTGCAAAAATTCGGGATCAATCAATTCCTGATTAGCTCGCAGAATATTATTGAGTTCCTCATCATCAGCACAAGCGAGCAACTGTTCAATTAAATTGATATAAGCTTGGGCGCGTTGTTCATCCATTGTTTTGATTGTGATTGTTATAATTATATTTATGATTGAGGAGGAAAAGGAATAATAATGTAGCGGATGACTGTTCCTAGTAAAGCCGTTCCCAAAATTCCGATTAACGTCCAAATCTGTGCCTTTTGAGAGCCTTTCAATTCTTTGGTATCTTCTTTTACACTTTCAATATCTTTTTCCAAACTATCGATTTTTTCCTCCAATCTAGCTTGTCCAACTTCTAAATTAGTGAGGCGATTATTCATTATTTCTAACTTTTGTTCCAGTCTGTCAAATCTTTGGTCAAACTTAGTGAGATATTCTTTAAGGTCTTGTTCAATAGTAACTGACATCTGATGATTCTCCTAATAATGATGCTTGTCAATATTATTGTATATCTTAATCATTAGCACAAGTGAGCAACTGTTCAATTAAATTAACATAAGCTTAGGCGCGTTGTTCATTCATTGTCTGTACTGTGATTGATGTGATTGTGTGATAGACTGTGATTTTTTTTAGAGGCCGACTCGATGATATTTAGATAAGCTTGGGTGCGTTTTTCGTCCATAACCTTAATCCGATGCTTTTACAAAAGTTTTTTAAATTCTTCAATAGACATTCCGGCACCTTTAATAATTGTTCCCATTGTATAAGCATTAATTGGATTAGCTCTGGGAATTGTTAAGATATGCTCTCCATCAGTCATTGTAATATGTTTACCCTGTCGAACAATCCTAAATCCTGCTTTTTCAAAGGCTTTAATGGCTCGTTGATGATTAATTCCGGGAAGACTAGGCATGATTTAATTCAACTTCCACATAACAAGATTCTACACCTTGATTCAATTCCTCAGCAACTTCTAAATAAGACACAATAGCATCTTGAATATTATTGAGAGCTTCTTCTTTTGTCGTACCTTGAGAAGCACAGCCGGGTAAACCGGGACACCAAACAGCATATCCTTCTTCTGTTTGCTTAAGACTGACTTTATACTGCATATTTTTATAATAATAATCGTTGTCAGTTATTATAGCACGGCCATCATTAATCTCTGCTTCTGCTTGTAATACTTCTAATAAAAACCCCTGATATTCCTCTATAGTTCCCGCTTGAGGGTTGAGATATTCCCTCAACTGTTGCGCCATATTCCGTAACCAAGCAACAGGATTATTATTTCCTTGTTCTTCTAACCCTGTTCCATAGTTTTCCATCACCTGCAAAAATTCGGTATCAATCAATTCCTGATTTGCTTGCAGAATCTTATTGAGTTCCTCACCATCAGTACAAGCGAGCAACTGTTCAATTAAATTAACATAAGCTTAGGCACTTTGTTCATTCATAAAATTGTCTATTTCTAGTTATAAACTATCAAATTCATCAACCCCTAATCCCGCTTGCCTTAAAATACTGCCAATTGTACCGATTGTTACCTCCTTATAACAGGGAACAATCGTTGTCCTTTTTCCTCCAGGAGTATCCTTGGCAAACTTAACATGACTCCCCTTTTGACTAACAACTTCAAACCCTGCCGCTTCCAACTTGCGTTTAATTTCACGATAAGATAAAGGCTTAAGCGGCCTTGATTTCTACCTCTATCTTCTGTAATTGGGGAATAACTGTCGCACAAGGCGGTTCAAAATGTAATTCTAAAGCCTCTTGCAGATTGTTTAACGCCTCGGTTTCCGTTTCCCCTTGACTAGCAACATCAACCTCTAAACATTGGGCAACAAACCAATTATCTTCTTGAAAAATTCTCGCTGTAAATACCTGTCTCATTTTCACTTTCCTGATTGAGCTTTCCATGATTATATGTCAGGCTAGAATGACAGTCAATTAAATAATCATATAGATCATGCTTTAGACTTCTACATAACAAGATTCTATACCTTATATCCCGTAACCAAGCAACAGGATTATTATTTCCTTGTTCTTCTAACCCTGTTGCATAGTTTTCCATCACCTGCAAAAATTCGGTATCAATCAATTCCTGATTTGCTTGCAGAATCTTATTGAGTTCCTCACCATCAGTACAAGCGAGCAACTGTTGAATTAAATTAACATAAGCTTGGGCGCGTTGTTCATTCATTGTCTGTACTGTGATTGATGTGATTGTGTGATGGAATATAATTTTTTCGAGAGAGCGACCCTATGATATAATATAATAAACTCCCATGATTGTCAAAAACAACCCAATTATAGTCGATCATTTATTCTAATCATAGTTTAGACATTATTAAGGACAAAGACTATGGACATCACCATTCATCTTAGCCAAGAACAAAGGGAAAAACTCGCCTACATCCAACAACATAGCGATCAGGATATAACTACCCTACTCAATCAAGTTATTGAGCAACAATATACCAAACTATACCCGCGTAACTCAGAGCCTCTTAAAGTGCTAAAAGAAAGCGGTTTTATTGGGTGTGGACAAGGTTCGCCCGATCTTTCTACTAACTATAAAACCATCCTGAAGGAAGAATGGTCAGCCAAACATGATTATAGTTGATACAGGCTTCTGGTTGGCTCTTGCCAATGAGCAAGATAATCATCATCAGCAAGCACAGCTTGTAATTCAAAGATTGCGAGAACCCCTAATAACAACCTGGTGTGTTTTCACCGAAACTTGTTACCTTTTGCTAACTCGTCTCGGTAATCATGCTCAACTGCTATTTATCCAAAATTTCTTAGCGGGTGGTTTTGAAGTATTTGAATTACAATCAAATCATGTTAGACGAATGCAACAACTCATGGAACGTTATGAAGATATACCAATGTATCTAGCTGATGCTTCATTAGTAGTATTAGCTGAAAACTTAGGACACGGGAGAATTTTAACATCAGATCGCCGCGATTTTTCAATCTATCGCTGGCAGGATAACAATACTTTTCAAAATTTATTCTTAGAATATCCTTAATACTTGGGAATCAAATGAATAGGATTTTTGTGATTGTGGGATTGTCTAAAGACAATCTAATCATAGTCGATCATTCAATCACTCTCAATCATAGTTTAGACGGTATTGCAATTAAGGATTACCCGAAATAACAAACCTACCCACTGCCACTAAAAACCCTCCTACCGCCGTAATTAAAATACCAATTAATGTCCAAATTTGAGCCTGTTGTGAACTTTTAATCGCCTTAACATCTTGCTTCAGATTATCGATTTCCACCTTTAATACCTGTCTTTCCCCCTTAGCTTCTGTTAAGTCAATTTTGATGTCTGTAACATCTTTTTGTAAATTCTCTAATTTGTGATTAATTTGAGCTAAAATTTCCCCTAGGTTTTGTTCAATTATCACTGACATTTCTATTTTTCCTCATAATAAAAAAGCTCCCCGAATCATTCCCCCTAAAACTCAAAAGTATTGACCCAGTTTTTGGATAGCAAAAAATAATAAATTTCATCCTTTTCACAAAGCATTTTTGTGGCCACGGTTCCAAAATTCGGGCTAGTCAAAGACTAAACCCGAACTTGACCGAGTTTTTTAATCCTCTAAACTAATCTTGACCGGATTAACTTTCCAAATCTCTTGACAATATTCCCAGATTGTGCGATCGCTAGAGAATTTTGCCATACGAACCGAGTTAAGAATCGACATCCGCGTCCACTTGTCCCGATCGCGATAAGCTTGACTTACCTGTTCCTGACAATCAGCGTAGGATTGATAATCAGCTAAAAGCATATACTGGTCATCGTAGAGGAGAGAATCAACGATCGGCCTGAATAATTCCGTGTCACCATGGCTAAAATAACCACTCTTAATTCGATCGATCACTCCCTTCAATTCGCGATTATTTTTGTAATAGCTCATCGGTTCATAACCGTGTGCCTTCTTAGCATAAACTTCTTCTGCTGTCAAGCCAAAAAGGAAGAAATTTTCTGCCCCTGCTTCCTCGCGAATTTCGATATTAGCGCCGTCCAGAGTCCCAATGGTGAGGGAGCCATTCATAGCGAACTTCATATTACCAGTTCCGGAAGCTTCCTTACCCGCCGTAGAAATCTGTTCGGAAAGATCCGCTGCTGGATAGATGCGTTGACCCAAAGAAACGTTAAAGTTAGGCAGGAAAACCAATTTTAAACGACCTCTGACATCAGGATCCTTATTAACAATTTCAGCTACAGCATTAGTTAACTTAATAATTAACTTCGCCACAAAGTAACCGGGAGCTGCCTTACCACCAAAGATAAAAGTGCGCGGCACGATATCGATCTGAGGGTTCTGTTTAATGCGATTATAAAGGGCGATAATGTGCAGAACTGCCAGATGTTGGCGTTTGTATTCGTGAATCCGTTTTACCTGCACATCGAAAATCGAATTAACATCCACCTCGATATTGCGGGTTTTCAGCATATAAGCCGCTAAATCGGCCTTATTCGCCTGTTTAATTTCATACCAACGCTGACGGAATGCGGGATCATCAAGGTATTGTTCCAGTTTTCGCAATTCCTTCAGGTCTTTTAACCAATCATCGCCGATTTTTTCGGTAAATAGTGCCGATAATTGGGGATTGCTCAATAAAATCCACCGGCGCGGGGTGACACCATTGGTTTTATTGTAGAATTTTTCCGGCCAGAGCATGGCAAACTCTTTCAGGGTGTCTTTTTGCAGTAACTCCGTGTGTAAAGCGGCAACTCCGTTAATCGAGTGACTACCCACACAGGCTAAATTAGCCATGCGAATTTGTTTATTACCCCAACCAGCTTCTTCAACTATCGACAATTTGCCCAATAATTCCTCGTTATCGGGAAACCAAGTCCGCACATCATCGAGGAAAAAGTGATTGATCAGGTAGATAATTTCTAGATGTCGGGGTAGCAGTTTACCGAGTAAATCCGCCGACCAACGTTCCAGGGCTTCCGGCAATAGGGTATGATTGGTATAAGCGAAGGTTTTTTGGGTAATTGTCCAAGCTTTTGACCATTCTAAGCCGTTTTCATCCACTAACAAACGCATTAACTCAGCGATCGCAATGGCGGGGTGAGTATCGTTCAGTTGAATAGCGGCGGTTTCGTGGAAGTTTTGCAGATTTTTGTGGCTTTTTAGGTGAATGCGAATTAAATCTTGCAGGGAAGCGGCCACAAAAAAGTATTGTTGGGCGAGACGTAATTCGCGACCGGCGGGGGTGTTATCGTTGGGATAAAGGACTTTAGAAATGGTTTCCGCGTCCATTTTTTCAGCCACGGATTGATCGTATAACCCAGCGTTAAAAGCCTCAAAATTAAACGATTCACTCGCTTCTGCTTTCCAGAGACGCAAAGCGTTAACCGTGTTGGTTTTGTAACCCGGGACGGGGGTATCGTGGGGAATGGCTAAAACCCGACGTTCCGGCAGCCATTGTACTCGTTCTTGTCCCTTATCATCGTGATAGATTTCCGTCCGGCCACCCAGTTTTACTTCCACACTTTCATCGGGACGAGGTAATTCCCAAGGATTGCCGAAGCGTAGCCAGTTATCGGGGATTTCCACCTGCCAACCGTCTTGGATGATTTGATGGAAAATGCCAAATTCGTAGCGGATACCGTAACCGATGGCGGGAATTTCTAGGGAAGCGAGGGAATCGAGGAAACAAGCCGCTAAACGCCCTAAACCGCCGTTTCCGAGGCCGGGATCCGGTTCCTGTTCGATAATTTCCTCAAAATCAAGACCTAATTCCTCGATCATCTCTTTGATTAGGTCATAAATACCCAAATTAGCGAGATTATTACCTAAATACCGCCCCATGAGGAATTCGGCGGAGAAATAGCAGACGAGTTTAACTTTTTCTTGTTTGTAGGTGTCGGTGGATTTCAGAAAACGACGCAGGAGGCGATCGCGAACGGTGTAGGCAAGGGCGACATAGTAATTGTAGGGACTGGCATCGGTGCGGTTAACCCCTTGCAAATAAAACAGATTGTCCAGAAAAGCCCGTTTTAGGGTTTCGGGACTCATGCCCGTGCGATCGTCTTCAATCAGGGTGGGGCATTGAAGTGCTTCACGCCCATCAGCTAGGGTAGAGGTTGTCTCCATGGGTTTTTGTTGTCCATATATTCGGGAGTTGATCGCCGCTCAGATTCTGATGACGATATCCCTTATAGTTTACCTAAAATGTCGGATGAATACCCCCGCTACATTTTTCGACAAGATACTCACCTTTGCGGGGGATGAAATCCGACCAGAATATCAACCGCGGAGCATCGGTTTAATTCCACCATCTGTGGGTAAACTGTATTATACTTAA
>NZ_SFBY01000465.1:0-6584 GCF_007095505.1 Microcystis sp. M_QC_C_20170808_M3Col | reverse complement strand
CCCCTAAGCCGAGTTTTCAAGGTGCTGCGCCGTCCACTTGGTTTTCGAGACTGGCCTTTTAATTCTAACGTAAAGCCAACCTAGAACGGCGGGGTTTCAGACCCAAAATTTCCGATGATACTACCATGATCATTATTTCTAGGGAGACAGGGAAAGTTTAATAACTTGTTCCCTGTGCCTCTACCCTAGAACCGGTTTGTCAATTGTCTTCTACTCAAAGTCTTTGCGTCCGGGGTTACGGGTAGGATCGCCAGAAAGGAAGCCAAAGATAAAAAGTAAGACAAAGAAGGAAACAACGATATAAACGGCGATTTTTAGGGTTAACATTACTAAGACGTTCTCCTTAGACTAGATTAATTCAATAACAGGGGTGAGCATACCTTGACCTACTTTACCCCATTTGGGCGATCCCTGAACAGAGAAAAGCGATCGGTTATCAGTTATCAGTTATCAGTGATCAGATGTGAGTTTTTAGTGGACAGTCTTATCAGTGATCGGTGATCGGTTATCAGTGGGAGAAGAGAATATTAAGTGAGCAGGATTAAATGGCAGTTTTTTGCTGTCTTTTCACTGTTTACTGAAAATACGACTAAATAGCCTATTTTTAGCCAATTTATGAATAATCTCGGTAAATTGTATGTGGTGGGAACGCCGATCGGCAATTTAGACGATCTGACTTTGCGGGCCTTGGCAACTCTCAAAAAAGTCGCTCTAATTGCTGCCGAAGATACCAGACACACAGGGAAATTATTACAGCATTTTGATATTCCAACCCCTCAAATTAGTTACCACGAACATAATCGCCTTTCCCGTCTCGATGAGTTATTAAATATTCTCAGCCAAGGTCAGGATATCGCCTTGGTTACTGATGCAGGAATGCCGGGGATTTCTGACCCAGGTTATGAGTTAATTAAAGCTTGTATAGAAGCTAAGATCGAAGTGGTTCCCATCCCCGGAGTAACGGCGGTAATTACTGCTTTAGCGGTGTCGGGATTACCCACGGAAAGATTCTGTTTTGAAGGATTTCTTCCGGGTAAGGAAAAGCTGAGACAAGAGCGCTTAGAGAGTTTAAAAACTGAAACGAGAACGATGGTTTTTTATGAAGCTCCTCACAAACTTATTAAGACTTTGGAGGATTTACGAGAAACTTTCGGCCCAACGAGAAAGATAGTTTTAGGTCGGGAATTAACCAAGCTTTACGAAGAAATTTGGCGAGGAACTGTCGCCGAGGCGATTAATTTATATCTGGCGAATAAAACTCCTAAAGGAGAATTTACTATCGTAGTTATGGGCAACAATCGGTTCGATACTATCCAATTATCCGACGAGGAATTAAAACGGGAATTAAAACAGATTATCGAAGGAGGAGTTAATCGATCGCAAGCCAGCAGACAATTAGCACAGGTTACTAATTTGTCCCGCAGTCGTTTATACAAATTAGCCTTAGAAATTTGATGATTATCAATTTTTATTCCCACCGCTAACCCTCGATTACTTAGCCGATTGAAGTAACAAAATTCCCCCGGCAGTTAATCCTAAAATATTGGGCAACCAAGCGGCCATCAAGGGGGTTAAAACTCCCCCAATGCCTAAGGAACTGGTGACAAAAGATAGGAGATAATAGGAGAAAATTAGGACGATACAAATACCGAAACTGGTGGCTTTATTAGCATTTTGCGGACGTAATCCCAAGGCTGCCCCAATCATGCCAAAAACTAAACAAACAAAGGGTAAAGATATTTTCTGCTCGATTTGAACCTGTAGTTTTCTAATTTTGGTAGGATTGCCGCTTAATTGCAGTATTCCTAGATATTCCCGCGCTTGTCTTAGGGTCATTTCTGAACCATCTCGGCCTCGAAAAGCTAAATCTAAAGGGGTACGCGGTAGGGCTAATTGTTGATGTTGAAATCGTACAATATTACGATAGGAACCCTTAGGATCAATTAGATAAATTGTGCCGTTATAAAAATCCCAAATATTTTTTTCAATATTCCAAGAAGCTGATTCTGAGGTAATAATTTGATTAACTTCCGGTTGGGTGCGATCGAGAATGGTTAAACCTAGCATTTCTTGACCGTTAAATCTTTCAGCATAAAATAACCTTCTTAATACCGTTTGCGGTTCCCCTCCATCCGGCCGCCGCACTTTGCCGTATTCAGGATAAATAATATTATCTTCAATAAAAGATTTGCGATTTGGTCGCAGAGCTTTGGTCATGGTAGCATTAGCTTCATAACTGGCAGCCGGAGCCACATAATCATTAAAAACGTAGGTTAATCCCGTCACTATTAAACTTAGCACAATGGCGGGAATTATGAGGCGATAAACACTAATTCCAATACTTTTCAAAGCAATTAATTCGCTATCACTGGCTAAACGACTGTAGGCCATTAAAGCCGCTAAAAGTATCGACATGGGAAAGGCTAAAACGATAAACTCTGGCATTTTTAATAAGAGAATTTTTAAGGCCAAAGTAAAAGGTAAACCCGATTCAGTAATCCGTCGCACTAAATCAAATAAAGTACCGATCGCCACTCCCAAAGAAGTGAATAAACCCATACCAAATAAAAAGGGCAATAATAACTCGACAAAAATATAGCGGTCTAAGATGCTAAATCCGGGTATTCTACTTAAATTTCCTTGCCAATTGCTAACTTTCATGATATAATGCAGCGATTTTTTATTAATAACAATTATCGGAAAAAATTATCACCCAAATAATACTGACGCACCAGAGGATTATTATAAAGTTCTTCGCCACTTCCCGCCGCTAAAATCTGCCCTTCGCGCATAATATAAGCCCGATTAGTGATAGCCAAAGTTTCTCGCACATTGTGATCGGTAATTAAAATTCCCATCTGACGATCCCTTAAACCGGCGATCATCGCTTGAATCTCGGACACAGCGATCGGATCCACCCCGGCGAAAGGTTCATCTAATAATAAAAATCTCGGTCCGTTGACTCCCACCGCTAAAGCGCGAGCTAATTCTGTCCTTCTTCTTTCTCCTCCGGAAACGTAGGCTCCTTTAGTGCGAACAATCTTATCGAGGCGAAATTCTTTTAATAAATCATAGAGACGATTTGCCCGTTGGGAAAAGGGAACCCCCGACTGTTCTAGGGCTAACTGAATATTTTCTGATACAGTTAAATAACGAAAAATACTGGCCTGCTGCGTCAGATAGCCAATACCCAGACGCGCCCTTTGATTAAGGGGTAATTTGGTAATTTCTTTTTGATCGAGCCAAACGCGCCCTTGATTCGGTTTAATTAATCCCGTGGCGATATAAAAAGTTGTGGTTTTCCCCGCACCATTTGGTCCTAATAACCCGACAATTTCTCCCGGGGCAACAGTAATACTCACCCGGTTAACCACGAGCCTTTTACCGTAGGATTTATGGATATTTTCTAATACTAAAGTCATCTTGATCGGGGGATGGGGGATGGGGGATGGGGGATGGGGAAGTGGGGAAGTGGGGAGAAAAAAAGCTGACTCCTGAATTCTGTCTCGGAGACTACTGACTCCCAATCACTGCGGGTTAATAATTGGGGCAGCGGGGAGGGAAGGGGAAGGTATGGGTGCGGGTGTCGGAGAAGCAGCCGGTTGGGGGGAAGTTTCGTTATCTTTGACTAAATAAATTGACTCCACCTGCTGACTGGTTTGGGGAGTAGCGATAAATCTGCCCTCATCGACTAGATAAGTCATCGTTTCGGCGCGGATACTGTTGCCTTCCTGCAAAACGTAAACGTTACCCGTCATCACTAAACGACGTTCGCGGCTAAAATACTGAGCTTGGGCGGAAGTGGCCTGCATTTTGCGAGCGGGATAGAACACTTGTACGTTACCCCGAGCAGTAATTACCCCCGTTTTTGAGTTCGCCTCCTGAATATCCGATCGCACTGTCATAGCATTACCGGGTACAATATTCTGCTGTGCTTTGACTAGGGGAGAATTGCCCAATCCCACCATTAAGCCAGCAGAAACGAGGGAAACTAGCCATCCTCTGATTTTTGTGTATCTTGCTCTCATAGAAATGTCGCCTATAAGTAAATGGTTTCAATTAAATTGAAGATAGATTTTGTCTTTGATCCCCCCTTAATCCCCCCTTGATAAGGGGGGTGCTGACAATTTTTAACACCCACCTACTTAGATGTAATTGTATTGACTAACTAATCTAGCTTTTTAGAGGACAGGATGACTTTTGAGGATTTTCGGCAGAGAACATATAGATCGATCGAGGTGGGGGTGAGGATGTTCCTGATTGCTTTTCATCCCTTCTAGCACTGCCGGTAAAGCTTGGGGATCGAGATTCTGTAAAAAGTTTAATAGATCCAAACTCTCCCCAACCAAGTGCGTCACGTTGATCCCCTCGTAATCGGGTTGATAGTGTTGTAAACGTCTAACCCCTTCTCCCAAAAGGATTACCGCTCCGCGCCAGTTATTATTTTCTAGATGGTAACAAGCGACAGCAATCTGCAAAATGCCTTGATAAAAGGTTTTTTCTGGCTCTGCGGACTCCATCCACAAAGCCTCTAGGGTATCATGACAAGCATAGAATTGCTGGCGATTAAATTCGTCGATTCCTTGGCCAAAAGCGGTGGCTGTCATTACCCTAAACTAATGCCCCTTCATCGATTCGCGGACTTCTTGGATATAGTCGAGGGAAATTATCTGTTCTTCCCCAGCAAACTCGTTATCGGGGGTAATAAATAGCATACAGTGACATTCTTTCCGTTCCCGCATCGGTACACAGGGACAATTCCAGAAAGTATTTTTTACCTCCGCTTCTTTGTCTTCGTAGTGACGACAGGGACATAAAGGAGCGCCTAATTCGTCCTTATGACGCGCTAATCCCTCAATTACTACGGCTGTCACCGAGAGATCGCTACAGAAGTAAGTATTTGTACGTCTAGCGTACTGTTCGGCAAAATTCTTCATCGCCTCAAGACTCTTATCTGTGTCTGTGATCTGGCTCATAGTTATCTGATCCCCTTAGCTTTCTAAAAAAAAACTTTTTACTATCCTATCTCGATCCGCTTCCCCTTGGCTGAGGGGAATTTTTAGAATCTCTTTCGATTTTGCGACCGATCCCCTTGTTACTCTAATACGATAAAAAGACTCTCTTTGGCCAGAAGCTGTATTTTTTGGCCGGCAAATGGGAATTATGGGGGCAAAGTTCCTCAAAACCTATCCTTGATTCCCGCAATCCCTGTACCCTATCACTACCAGAACATGATTTTATCTTTCTTGGAGACAAAGAAAATTTCTGACGATAATACCCCTTGGTGGCTGAAAATTACCTCCCTTTCCCCCCACTGTATTTACTATTTTGGTCCCTTTGCCTCTTTTGAGGAAGCACAACAGCATCAGGGGGGTTATCTACAAGATCTAGAGTCCGAAGGAGCGCAAGGAATCAGTCTTTCGATCGAGCGGAGTAATCCCCATTATTTGACCGTTTTTGACGACGGAAATCAGGATCTAGCTAAAACTTTTGCTTCCCATGCTCGAACCTTTTCTCGCTTTATTTCTTAAGTCTCCCTGTCCTCTTTGTCAACGGCAGAGCGAGCGAGAGCTTTGCCGTGATTGTGGGCGACAATTACAGTCCTATCGTCAGAATAACCCGCTTTTTCTCTGGCGTGGTTCTATTCCCCTGTTTATCTGGGGACGCTATGAAGGTAAATTAAAACAGGCGATCGCTAAAATGAAATATGATCGCCATCCCGCTCTCGGCTCTTTGCTAGGCAGTTGCATGGGGGAAACTTGGCTGCTTCGTCCTCCCCTCACCGATAAACGCTTGACGGTGATTCCTATCCCTCTCCACCCAGAAAGGTTAAAGGAAAGGGGTTTTAATCAAGCAGAAGCTATTGGCGAGGGTTTTTGTCGTTTAACCGGTTATCCTCTGGCTAGTCGCGGATTAATTCGGATTAAGAACACGGCAGCCTTATTTAGTCTGGCAGCCGAGGAGAGAAAAAAGACGATGCAAGCGGCTTTTCAACTGGGGAAAAATTTACCGAAATCAGTGCCGATTCTCTTAATTGATGATATTTATACCACGGGAACCACGATCGAGGAGGCTGTGCAGGTTTTACAAACGGAGGGATATCGGGTAGTCGGTGCGATCGCTCTTGCCAGTTCCAAAATTAGCTAAAATGCCCAGACGGATCGGTCTGGGCATTTAGAGTTAGATTAAATTAAGTCCGTTTGATCTTGTCGTATTGACTAATGAAAATCAAACCGATAGTGGCAGGAATCAGGACGATAGCCGCACCTAAAACAAGGCTCCAGAGAAAGTTAGCTAAAGAGGGTGTCATGATAGATAAATCCTTTGTCATATTTTCAAAGACTTAGTTTTTTATCTTATCACCTTGGGCGAGAAGACCCCCAGTTCCACGACCAGATAAATGCGATCGCAGGTTTTATCGAAAATTTGGGTTAAAACCCCGTCCTTTTAGGACGGCTTTATGTTAAAATGAAATTGGTTTGAATCCCCTGAGTGGGCGGTAGTGAATGGCTCGATTGAGTTGAACCCTTGAACTCGAAAGTCTGCATAAGAGACAAAAAGGGAGGGTAGCGAAAACCTCGTCA